>JAGWQP010000166.1 GCA_028876805.1 Acidobacteriota bacterium
CGACCAGCTGCTCCAGAGTTCACCTTAGCCGGGGGGCCCGAGGGTTCGAATCCACTTTCCTCCAGCGGTGAGTCTACAAACTTTCGGTTCCCAGCGGGCATCATCCGCCTGCGACGGCGACGGTCGTTGCGCGGGGTATCAGGGCGCATCAACAGCAGCACCGCTGTTCCAATCGCATCACGTCGAGCGCAAGAAGCGGCTCCGCAGGTTACTCCCGCAAGATCGAGGCTGCGATCAGGCCGAAGAGCAGCGCTTGCGTGCCGATTGTGTGGAGTAAAAGGTCGTTGCGCGGCGTATAGGGCGCATCGATGCGTTTCGAGACTGCCTTCAACCCTTCAACAACCACCGCGCAGGCTTTTTCGTAGAAGGCCGGGCCCCGATGCTCTAAGCGCATACAGTCATCGCGTGCTCTGGGAAGGAAGCCCCATGACGGCCGTCGAATTAGCACCGCTGCTTTATGCGACCTTCACCGAAACAGAAGATCCGCCACTGACTGGCACTCCACCATGGCAGGAATTATTGCTCGAAACCCAGGCTCGGTGGGTCCGTATGGCGACACTGTTGAATACCCGCCTCAAAGCTCTAAAAGAGCTTGAGCAATAGGTGGATTCCTGCAGGGGATTTGCTGGAAGAACTATGGAGGCGCCTATCAAATAGACCAAAATTCTTTCGTCAACTCAGCGCTAGCCTCCGAGAACGGGCCGGCTAGAAAATCAGGCGGGTCGCCGAGAGCCGATCACACAAAGGCTGCACGGCGAGAGCAGCGTCGGCCGAGACCCAGATGTGATGAACCCTGATCTCCCCGCTCGCCTCGTGGTCGACCGATACTTCGACCGCCGCCGAGGTATGGCTGTGGAGCGCATTGGAATAGCCAATACCGACCGCGCGGCCTTGGCGTTTCTGACTGCGAACCAGGCTCCGGGGCGACGATCTGCGAGCCAATGGGACTGCCCAAATGCCCCTCGCGCCGGGCGACGCGCCCCGGACGTGGTCCGGCGCGGCATGGACCGAACATTTGACCGATAGATCAGAACCAGAGTCCATGATGCCCCTATGCCGCATGGACAGCCCGTAGAGGGGGATCAGGAAGGCATAGAAATCGACATAACCCATACTGAACGGACCGGCGACGTACAGCGAATGCCAGGGACCGGGAGCGGGAAGTTCATGCCGGTGGGTGGATCCGTGGCCTTGAAGAACGCGGCAAGAGCGACCTTCATTTCGTTATCAGCCAACTCGCCCGGCTGCCGACGCGCGCCTATGTCTGTCGGATGTTGCTACTGTCCACCGCCAGTTTGTGGACTCTGTTCGGGGCCGTCGCATTGTGGCTGAGGTGACCGCCCTCCTAATACGGATAATGCGGATCGAGGCTTCCTCTATTACGGTGTCCGGTGCATGCTCGCTGTGGTCCTCGCCGTCGGCTCATCCGTCCGTACCCTGAACACGCCCTTCGCCGTCTCGATTTTGTAATCGGCACACCATCTCGCAACGAAAGCGCTCGCGAGCGTGGCGTCGATGAAGTAGATCGACACTGCGTCATTGAGCACGCCGCGCATCCGGACGGTGTGATGGCCCAGCCCCCATCGGCGCGCTGCGGATCACTGGCGATTTTCCCGCAGGGGTGGATATGCGGCGGTCGGGCGCGCTCTATCAAGTCATAAATCGAAAGCAGCGACGACGCGTCGAAGCCCGACTGGGGAACCAGGGCCGGTCGCAAGCAGCCCAGCAACGTCAATTGTGCAGCGGGAGCGCGCGTGACAACGTCGGCGCTCGAGAGCAGAGTTCCGAGCGAGGATCACATGAAATTCTGCTAGTACTCGCGCGTCAGACCACCTTGGACGGTCGACCATATCCTGTCGACCCCGGGCCTCAGCGACGACGGCCGCATCGCCATCCTCGGCGGCACCGCCGGCAGAACCGGGGTATGCTATTTTGGACGCCGGTCACACGGCCGCTGGTAGGGGTGGCCTCTCCACGGGCGGCGGCGGAATCGGCTTAGGCGGTTCCTCGATCGGCGGACGCTGCGGTTCATAGCGGATCGGCGGGTTACCTATCGGCTTCGGCTTGCCAGGCTGTCCTCCCATGGCGAACTCCATATTGACACGCCGTGAATGTTGACCCCCGGGGTGCCGCCTGAGCGTCAGCCCAAGGCCACCTGCGGGGGTCAATTCACTGTGCGAAGTTCACTTCGCGCTTGGACCAAAAGGCCCAGCTAAATCTTGGACTTTGCGCTCGGTTGCCGATGCCAAGCGGTCGGCAACTCGGAACTTGTCGGGGGCGTCATGCTATCAAGCACCCTCCTGGCTGGTTGACGACAATTTGTACCTGGGATCAGCGTCGAACACCGTCAAGTAAAATGGTCAGGAGCAGGTCGTGGTCCCCGGGGGACCAACAGTTCGAATCCGCCTTCCTCCAGCGGAGAGTCTGCGAACTTTTGGTTCCTAACTGGCGGAGCCCCATCTGCCGCTTATCGAAAGCGAGTCGCAGGAAGCGCCTCATCCGAGGGCCAACCGGACATCGCCCTCGTCACTACGCCGCCGGGTGAACGACCCCTGGAGTTGAACGATCGGACTGCTTGCTATGGCGGCGGATTCCGGAGCAGATGCGAGCAGATCCCAGCGGCGAGCCGACTCAGATGGGGCTCCGCCGGTTAGGAACCAAAAGTTCGCA
>JAGWQP010000167.1 GCA_028876805.1 Acidobacteriota bacterium
CACGGTTTCGAACTGTTTTTGGAGAGCCGCCGCCCCCATATATTCGCCTTTTGTTCGCCCATACTCAATTTATACAGATCCCCGCCAGATGTCAACCTTCGCCTTCGAAAAAGAGCATTTCGACGGCATCCAAACGAGGTCGACGACCTCCCGTTCTCAAACCGAATCTGGACTGTTTTTGCTTGCGGCTGCGCCTGCTGATGCGCCATATTGGGAGTGGCGCTCAATTAAAGCCATGTAGAACGCAGGGAAGGGACCAAATCGGAAGCTGTTCCCGATAGGCATTCAGGCTCTGTTGTGGCGCCGGGGCGTTTTCGATGATGGATCACTTCCTGTTCTTCACCGAATTAGCGTCGATGCCGGTCTACGACGTCAAGGGACGTCGCCTTGGACGCGTAAAAGACGCGGCCCTGGTTCCACTCGTCAACTCCTCCCGGATCGATCGCTACTTGGTGGGCGGGGGCGACGCCTGGCTGACCATCCGTTACGATCAAGTCCGCTCCATCAGTCTCGAAGAGGGTATTTTCCTTAGCGACGAACACCTCACACCGTATCACGACGACGAGTACATGCTGCGCCTGGGGCGGGATCTGTTGGACCAGCAGATCATCGACGTAACCGGCCGGAAGGTGGTGCGGGTCACCGACCTGACGTTCGAAGTACGTCCTGACGGGACGCGTGACACGCTGATCGTCAGTGACGTGGACATCGGAGTTCGCAGTATTCTTCGGCGCCTGTTCCAGGGCGTGTTGCCGCCGCTCTGGATCCGCCGGCTGCAGGCACCGATCCCGCCCCGATCCATCCGCTGGGAATTCTGCAACGTGGTGGAACCCGATCCGCTAAGGAGGCTGCGCCTCAATATCTCCTATCGGAAGCTCGAGTCGATCCATCCGGCCGACCTAGCCGACATCGTGGAAGATCTGGCCCCAGCCGAGCGGGAAGCTATTTTCGAAACCATCGACAGCGAGGTCGCGGCCGAAACCCTCTCCGAAGTCGATCCCAAAATGCAGGCCAGCATCCTCGAATCTCTCGAGCCCGAAAAGGCGGCTGACATCGTGGAGGAGATGGCGCCGGACGAGGCCGCCGATGTGCTTTCCGGACTCGAGGAAGAAACCTCCGAAGACATTCTCGAGGAGATGGACTCCGAGCCGAAGACCGAGGTTCAGGAGCTGTTGGAGTTTGAACAAGACACGGCCGGCGGCCTGATGAATACCGAATATGTGGCCCTGCACGATAACGCCACGGTCGCGAATGCGATGGCGGCGCTCAAAGGCAATGAAGAGCTGCTCGAGAACCTGAACGTGCTCTTCCTGATTGACGAGGAAGACCGGCTTTCGGCGGCGATCCCGCTGGCGCGCCTGTTCCTGGCTCCACCCGACGGGCGCCTGAAGGATCTGGCGGCCGAGACCTTGCTCCAGGTCACAGTCGAAGAGCATCAGGACCGCGTTGTCGAGCTGTTCGACAAATACAACCTGTTGACTCTGCCGGTGGTGAGTGAAAACGGCAAGCTGAACGGCGTGATCACCGCTGACGACGTGATTTCCGTGCTGAGGCAGAAATAGGGGATGCGGGAACTGCTAAGCCGTTTCCGCTACCACATTGCGATCTTTTTTTCGGTCATCGGGCCGGGCTTCATCACCGCCGTTGTGGATAACGACTCCGGCGGCATCTTCACTTATTCGGCCGCGGGCGCGCGCTTCGGTTACCTGCCGCTTTGGACGCTAGGGCCCATCACCTTGGCATTGATCATCACGCAGGAGATGTGTTCCCGCATGGGCGCGGTGACCGGAAAAGGCCTCTCGGACTTGATCCGCGAAGAATTCGGCCTGCGGATCACGTTCCTGATGATGGCGCTGTTGGTCTTCACCAATCTGACCAATGTCATGGCGGAGTTTGCAGGCGTGGCCAGTTCGCTCGAGCTATTCCGCATCAGCCGGTATATCTCGGTGCCTTTGGCGGCAGCCGCCGTGTGGTTTCTGGTAGCGAAGGGGAACTATCACAGTGTGGAGAAGATATTTTTGTTCGCCTGCGTCTTTTACGTGACGTACGTGATTTCGGGATTCCTGGTGAAACCGGACTGGAAACAAGCGGCCATCAACAGCGTTAAACCCGTGCTGTTTCTCGATCCGGCCTACATTTACATGTTGATCGGGATGGTGGGAACGACGATCGCGCCCTGGATGCAGTTCTATCTGCAGGCGGCGGTGGTGGAAAAGGGCGTGACGGCCAAAGAATATGGCGAATCGCGCATCGAGGTGGTGGTGGGCTGCTTCATGACCTCCGTGATTGCCTTCTTCATCATCGTGGCGTGCGCGGGAGCGATCTATAGCATCATGCCTAGGGATATCGAGACCGCCGGCGAAGCCGCGCTAGCGTTGCGGCCTTTTGGAGAGTACGCCTTCCTGCTGTTCAGCGCCGGGCTGTTCAATGCCTCTATTTTCGCGGCGTCGATTTTGCCGCTCTCCACTGCCTACACGGTCTGCGAGGGGCTGGGGTTCGAAGCGGGGGTAAACCGCCGTATGGGCGAGGCGCCCCTCTTCTATACCCTGTACACTCTGCTGATCGCGGTCGGGGCCGGCGTGGTGCTCCTTCCGGGCTTTCCGCTGGTCCGCATGATCGTGCTCTCCCAGGTGCTGAACGGCATGCTGCTGCCCTTCGTGTTGATTCCGATGGTGCTGTTGATCAACAAACGGGACCTGATGCAGGAGTGGGTCAACCCGCGCTGGTTCAACCTGGTGTCGTGGTTTGTGGTGGTGGTCATGATCGGACTCACGCTGGCCTATGCGGGAATCGCGCTGCGGGGGCTCTATTAGGCGGTCGCAAGAATAAATTCCATCGATCAAATCGGACATTTTCGAATACCTCTCGAACGCTGAATGGGAAGGGCTCGCCTCCCGAGGCGGCTGAACCGATAATCGGGAGGTGCTTCGCCACTGCCAGGCCCAAGCCCGCTTGCGCCAGCTGCCAACATCCGGCGTGTTTGTAAATCCTCGGCAAGGCGCGCCAGGCTGTTTCCATCGTGCGCGAGCTTGTGGACGACAGCCTGCTCGTGATCCCGAGAAGGGGTCTGGTGCGCTCGTCCGCCCGTTCGGCGCGCGATCGGCCGCCCGCACCCGCGAGCGACGTCGGTCGGGGCCGATTGGGCGGCCGGCCCACCCGGTTTTTGTGCCGCTCCGACGGTTCCTTCTTAGACGAGCGATGGGATTCCGCTCCGACAACACAGGCCTTGAGCGTTGAATGCCCTGCGCTACAATGAGCACATCACCATGCAGGTGCTTCAGGCGGGCCAACACAAGCTGATCTACCTCGAGCTCGATCCCGAAATGGTTGCCAATATCGCGCGGCAGGCGGGGTTTGAGCCGCGTCTCAAGGACGGCCCCAGGATCATGTCGCTCGATCTGAGCGCGCCGGGGCGCCAGTCGCCCTTGCTGCTGTTCGATGCAGCCGATCCGGCGAACCTGGGCTGGTTTTCGCGTTGCCAGTTCTATGTGGACGGACGCACCGGCACAGTCATGCAAACGCCCATGTCGCTCGCCAACAAATGCGACCGCAGTGGACGCCCGCACCTCACTAGCGTGCGGGTATCGCTCTCCAAAGAACTACCGGCAACGTTCCGGCTGCCCGGCAAACAGTCGCTGACCGAGCCGGTGTTCTATTCGTTGCTGTTCAATTTTCTGACGGCCTTGGCCAAGACAGGAGTGGCCGTCTGCGGCACCGGCGTGGTGAGACCTCTGGCGGGACGGACCGAAAGCGTCGGCGTGCGCAATTGAATTGAAGAACCTCTTCAGACACGCCTGGCCGTGGCGCGAACCGCCTCGGCCACCACGTCTTCCACCTCAGACTGATACTCGCGCAGCAACTCGGGAGTTGCCGCTTCGAATCGCATCACCAACACGGGTTGTGTGTTGGAGGCGCGCACCAGTCCCCAGCCCTGCGGGAAAAGCACGCGCACGCCGTCGACGTCCACGGTCCGATGCCGCGCGCGCAACTGCTCAGTAGCACAGCGCACCACGTCGAATTTTACCTCATCGGGGCAATCGAAACGGATTTCCGGAGTGGTGACGGAGCGGGGTAGGTCGGCCAGCTGGGCTGAGAGCGGGACTCCGGAATTCGCCACGATCTCCATCAGCCGGCAGGCTGCGTAAAGCGCGTCGTCGAAGCCGTAGTAGCGATCGGCGAAAAACATGTGGCCGCTCATTTCACCGGCCAGCTGGGCGCCAGTCTCCTTCATCTTGGCCTTGATGAGCGAATGCCCGGTTTTCCACATGATGGGGTTGCCGCCGCGCGCCGCCAGATCGTCGTACATCAACTGCGAACACTTCACCTCCCCGATAAAAGTGGCCCCCGGCTTGCGCGTGAGGATCTCGCGGCCGTAGATGATCATGAGCTGATCACCCCAAATCACGGCGCCCTGCTCATCCACCGCCCCGATGCGGTCGCTGTCGCCGTCGAAGGCGATGCCGAAGTCGGCCCGGGTTTCCCGCACCCTGGCGATCAGCGGCTCCAGGTTTTCGAGGACGGTGGGGTCGGGGTGATGGTTCGGGAACCGGCCGTCCATTTCAAAAAACAGCTCGGTAGTGCGAACGTTCAGATTCTCCACAACTCGGTGCATCACCGGGCCCCCGCAGCCGTTGCCGGCATCGAGAACGACGTGGATCTGGCGCCCGAATCGAAACTGGGAGGAGATTTCGGCCGCGTACGGGGTAACCACGTCGGCGGTCGAGTGAGAGCCGACGCCGCGGGCCAGCTCGCCAGTGTCGACCAAGCGGCGCAGCTGTTGGATGGCCTCTCCATGGATGGTGGAATCTCCGCAGACTACCTTTAACCCATTGAATTCTGGAGGGTTATGACTACCGGTGATCATCACCCCGCCATCGGCCGAGAGATGGAAAACAGAATAGTAGAGAACCGGTGTCGGGACCAGGCCGATGTCGGTAACGTGACATCCGCTGGCCACCAAGCCCGCGAGCAAGGCCCGGTTGAGCCGCGGTGAACTCAAGCGGATGTCATGACCGAGCGTTACTTTTTTTCCCGCCTGCCGCTGCAGGTAGGTGCCGATCGCCCGGCCCAGCGTCTCCACGTCGGCGTCGGGCAACTCCCTATCGGCCTCGCCGCGAATGTCGTATTCGCGGAAGATCGTTGGTTTCAGCATGGCAACTCTCCAGTATCGCAGTCCGGCACCCACCGAGAAAGGTACGGTTCTCTCTCTTGAGAGTATCCGCGCTAGGATAGAGTTCGGATGGGGATCGAGACCGCACACGACGAGCGGCACCGAACCACGAGCGGCGTGGCGATTGAGCCGGTCTACGGCCCCGACGAACTTAAGCATTTCGACCGGCAACGGGATCTGGGTCTACCGGGGGGGTTTCCGTACACACGCGGCATCCATCCCGATATGTATCGCCGCCAGCTGTGGACCATGCGCCAGTTTTCCGGATTCGCCACACCGGACGAAACCAACCGCCGCTATCACTATCTACTCGAGCAAGGCCAGACGGGTCTCTCGGTGGCGTTCGATCTCCCCACCCTGATGGGCTACGATGCCGACCACTCCCTGAGCGAAGGCGAAGTCGGCAAGTGCGGCGTCTCGATCTCGTCGCTCGAAGACATGGAGATCCTGTTCCGAGGGATCCCGCTCGAGGATGTGACCGTCTCGATGACGATCAATTCGCCGGCGGCGGTTCTTTGGGCCATGTACCTGGCCGTGGCCGAGGAGCAAGGCGTGGGGTGGGAGCGGCTCTCCGGCACGATTCAGAACGACATTTTAAAAGAGTACATTGCGCAAAAGGAGTTCATTTTTCCGCCGCGGCCTTCGATGCGCCTGGTGACCGACACGATCGAGTTCGGAGTACGGCACGCACCGCGGTTTAACCCGGTCTCCATTAGCGGCTACCATATTCGGGAAGCCGGTTCGACTGCGGTCCAGGAACTGGCGTTCACGCTGCGGGATGGAATCGAATATGTCGATTGGGCGCTCGAGCGTGGCCTCGCGATCGATGAATTCGCCCCGCGCCTGAGCTTCTTCTTCAATGCGCACAACGATTTCTTCGAGGAAGTCGCCAAATACCGGGCGGCCCGGAAGATCTGGGCGTATGTGATGCGCGACCGCTACGGCGCCTCGGCCGAACGTAGCCGGAAGTTGCGGTTTCATGCCCAGACCGCCGGCTGTTCGCTCACCTGGCAGCAGCCTTACAACAATGTGGTGCGGACGGCGTTGCAAGCCCTGGCGGCGGTCGTCGGCGGAGCCCAGTCATTGCATACCAACTCGCTCGACGAGGCGTACGCCTTGCCCAGTGAACACGCCGTGACCATCGCGCTCCGCACGCAGCAGGTGCTGGCCTACGAAAGCGGCGTGACTCAGACGCCCGACCCGCTCGGCGGCAGCTATTTCCTGGAGAAGCTTACGCTTGAGACCGAGCAGGCGGCCCAACGCTACATTGAGCGCATAGACGGCATGGGCGGTATGATCGCCGCCATCGAGGCCGGATTTCCGCAGCGGGAGATCGCAGCGGCGAGCTACCGGTACCAGCGGGAAGTGGAGTCCGGTGAAAGGGTCATCGTGGGCGTCAACCGGTTCCAGTCCGGCGGCCAGCCAATCGAACTGCTCCAGATCGACGAAGCTTCCGCCCGCCAGCAATCGGCCAAACTGGCCGCCCTGCGCCAACGCCGGGACAACGGCCGCGTTTCCCGGAGCCTGGACGCATTGCGGCGCTCGGCCGAAGGGCGGGAAAACACCATGCCTTCGATTCTGGATGCGGTACGGGCATACGCCACTCTTGGCGAGATCTGCGACGCCCTGCGCGGCGTCTTTGGCGTTTACCAGGAAACGAGTCATCTGTAGGCTATGCCGCGACCGATTCGAGTGCTGGTGGCCAAGCCGGGTCTAGATGGCCATGATCGCGGGGCCAAGGTGATTGCGCGGGCCCTGCGGGATGCCGGAATGGAAGTGATCTATACGGGCTTGCGTCAAACCCCGGAGATGATTGTCAACGCGGCGTTGCAGGAAGACGTCCAGGTCATCGGTCTTTCGATTCTCTCGGGCGCCCACAATGCAATCGTGCCGCGGGTGCTCGAATTGCTGCGCGAGAAGGAGATGTCGGAGGTGAAGGTGATTGTTGGGGGCATCGTGCCCGATGAGGACGCCGAAGCGCTCAAGCAGCGCGGCGTGGCCGCCGTTTTTCAGCCCGGCGCTTCGCTCGACGCGATCGTCGACTTCATCCGCTCGGCCGTGCCGGCTTGAGACCCGTCATAAAAAGGTGTGACCGCGGTTCACAGTGTAGCGCGACTCGCTCGTTGTCGAGTCTCCCCAAGATTCGATAAAATAATGGCTTAGCGAGTTGGCAACCGATCTGTAGCCAGTGAGAACCGGCGTCCGCGAATCACCGTCGTTGTAGGCGCGCAGAGTGGAAAGGTATGTTCCGATGAAGCTTTTCAGGCGACGTCGCCTGGTGATTATATCACTCATTTCCTGCGCACCTTTGTCTATAGCGCTCATGGCGCAGCAACCCGCGCAGCAGCCTCCGCCGCAGAGGCCCCCGGCCCAAACCCCTCCTGCGCCCACGCCGGCTCAGAATCCACCCTCAGAGCCTCCCCCGCGACCGAACCCTGCGGGCGGCGAGACCCAGCGCTCGCCCAATCCGTTTGAAAATGTGCCCGAAGCGGCTCCCCCGCCGCCGGCACAGCCCCCCCAACCGGGGCAGCCGCCAGCTCCGGCTCAGCCGCGGCTCGAAACGCCCACGCAGCCTCAGGCCGCGATTCAACCTTCTGGAGATATCGTCGAGAGCGTGGTGTTTCGCGGTGCCCGTCGCGTTCCCCAGGACACCCTGAAAGCCTTGATGGTCACCAAGTCCGGTGACGTCTACAACGAGGACACGCTGCGGCGGGACTTCATGGCCCTCTGGAACACCGGGCGGTTTGATGATATCCGAATGGAAAGGGAACCGGGACGCACCGGCGTGATCATCACTTTCGTCATTACCGAGCGCCGGGTGGTGCGGTCGATCGATTACCAGGGTATTCATTCGGTGACCGTCTCGGAGATCCTCGATCGCTTCAAAGAGCGCAAAGTCGGTTTGTCGGTCGAATCGCAATACGATCCCAACAAGGTGCAACGCGCGGCAGTGGTATTGAAGGAATTCCTGGGGGAACGCGGAAGGCAGTACGCCACGGTCGACCCGGTGATCGAGCAACTTCCTCCGTCTTCCCTCAAAGTCACCTTCAACGTGAACGAGGGGCCGAAGGTGAAAGTAGGCGCAATCGACGTTGAGGGCAACGAGGCGTTTTCCGACCGGCAGGTCATTCGTGCCATGAAGAACTCGCGGCCGATCGGCATTCCATACTCGATCATTCTCGAGAACCTGTTTGCCAAGACCTTTGACGCCGACAAGCTGGAAGAAGACAAAGAGCGCATCCGCCAGGCCTACCAGGACAAGGGTTACTTCACGGCCAAGGCCCTCGATGAGACGGTCACGATGCGCCGCACCGGTGGCGAGGGCTGGCGGCTGCCGCTCGTCAAGAGTAACCGGCCGGGTATCTACGCCGACATCAAGATTCCGGTCGAAGAAGGTCGGCTGTACCATCTGCACATGATGAACTTCGCAGGGGTCAAGCTGTTTCGCACGCCGGAAACGCTGATGCGGCCTCTATTCGGGATGGGGGAGGGGGACGTTTTCTCGACGGCTAAGCTGCGCAAGGGCTTGGAGAACATGCGCAATCTCTATGGCGAATTCGGCTACATCGACTTCGTTCCCGAGCCCTCGTTCGACATCGCCCCCAACACCGACCAGATCGATCTCACCCTGACCGCCGACGAAGGCAAGCAATTCTTTGTGCGGCGACTCGATTTTTCCGGCAATACCACGACACGCGACAAAGTGATCCGGCGCGAGATCCTGCTCGACGAGGGCGATATGTTTAACACTCGCCTGTGGGACCTGAGCCTTTTGCGGTTGAACCAGCTCGGCTACTTCGAGCCGCTGAAGAAGGAAGACGCCGCAACCATTAACCGCAACCCGCAATCCAACACCGTGGACATCACCTTGAAGGTGAAAGAGCGCGGCAAGAATTCTATCGGCTTGAACGGCGGCGTATCGGGCATCGCCGGCAGCTTTGTAGGCTTCAATTACTCCACCAATAACTTCCTTGGGTTGGGCGAGACGCTCTCTCTGGGATCGCAGTTAGGCACGCGCCAGCGCAACGTCACCCTGGGATTTACCGAGCCTTATCTGCTCGACCATCCGATTCAAACCGGATTCACGGTCTATCTCAACCGCTTCGATTTCAATCAGGGCCGGGAGGCCTCGATTCTTGCCGGGCAG
>JAGWQP010000168.1 GCA_028876805.1 Acidobacteriota bacterium
GAAGGATGACCGCCGGAAGTTCCATGCCTCCGGTGCCGACCTCGACATCGCGGTGCTCAACCTGATAGCCAGACATGGTGACAGCGATGGTGTGATGGCCCGGTTCGGCCTGGACCGAGCAGGGTGCCTGGCAGGCACTCGCGGACCGTCCATCCAGAGTAACCGTGGCTCCCCCGGGGCTGCTGACCACCAGCACTGGGTGGCGAGGCCCGGCCAGCGTCCGCCCGAGCGGAGCCTTGGGTTGGTCCGGTGGCGCAAACGGGCTGGGGCGCTCCGGCGCAGGTTCCGGGGGGGCCTTCTGTGAGGTGGGCTCTTCGGGGGCCGCTGGCGGACTCGTTTCGGTTTGAACCTCGGGCGTCGCGACAGGCGCAGGGGCCTGCTCGTCCGGAGCCCTCGCCGCAGCGCCGGGCGAACGAGCAGATGGCGGCTCGGCGGCCTGGGGGACCGGCGCTGGAGGATGCGACTGGGCTTGCGAGGTCGGATTCTGCGGGTTGGCTTCCTTGGCCAACCACGGCACCGTCTGCAAGCCAAGCAACGCTAGAAGCCCGGCTGCGACCAGGATCGCCAACAAAAAAGCCCAGAAGCCAGACCGGGCGGCCGGCTCGGGCTCCAAATTCACGTTCGCCTGCGCCAACCGGGTGCGCCGTGGCGGCGGCAGGGGCGCCCCCAGCGGGGGCGCTTCCTCCTGGTCCGCTTCGAGCGCGGTCGGCTGAGTCAGGCTTCCGCCGCGCCGCATGGTTTTCCAGCCCGTAGAGGCGGCGCAGGCCTTTTCCAAAGCCTCGGTGAACTGTTGACAGGTTGCGAAGCGGGCTTCCGGCCTCTTCGCCAAGCCCCGGCGCAGAACCTCATCGATCGGGCCCGCCAGGGTCCGATTGAGAAGTTGGGGCTGGGCCGGCTCCTCGACCACGATCTTGTAGACCACTGTGGTCAGATTGTCGCCGGTGAACGGCTTCTCGCCGGTCAGGATTTCATACGCAATCACCGCCAGGGAAAACTGGTCCGCACGACCGTCCACTCCCAGGCCCTGCGCCTGTTCGGGAGACATGAAGTGCGGAGTCCCGATAATCGTGCCGGTGCGGGTGAGGTGGTCATTGGCGATAAACTTGGCCACGCCGAAATCGGTCACCTTGGTGGTGGTGTCGGCCGCGATCATGAGATTGGCCGGCTTGATATCGCGATGCACGATGCCCTTGTGGTGCGCGTAGTCGAGCGCCGCCGCGGCCTGGCCGAGGACGCTGAACATCTGCTCGGGAGACATCGCGGTTTCTTGGGAAACGACATACTCGAGCGTCGGGCCATCCACGTACTCCATGGCGATGTACGCCAGGTCGTCCTGCTGGTCGACATCGTAGATGGTGACGATGCCGGGGTGGGAGAGGATTCCCGCCGAGCGGGCTTCGCGGAAAAGCCGTTCCCGCAAGCGCTCGCGCTCCTCCTCCTTCTCCACTTCCCCCAACCGGATGGTCTTGATGGCCACGGGGCGGCCGATATTCGGATCGTCGGCCAGATAGACCACGCCCATGGCGCCCCGCCCGAGCTCCCTGACGACTTGGTACCGACCGATACGATCCATCCCGCCCCTAGTAGGTGTGCACCTAGTTCATAGGATAAGGCTTTATGAGGCAGTTTGCGCTCCCCCCCAACGTCCCCCTAACGCCGCCAAACGTACTATGTCCATCGTAAACTGGTCTTTCCCATGGATGGTCGATACGTTGTCACCGGAGGAGCCGGATTCATCGGCTCCGCTATTGTCCGCAGCCTGTTGCGGGAGGGAGCGCGCTCGGTGGTGGTGATCGATAACCTACTCTCCGGCCGGGAATCGAACCTCGAAGAGATCCGCCGGTCCGTGGATTTCGAGCGCGCCGATATTTGCGAGTACGAACAAATCGCGCCCCTGATTCGCGGCGCAGCCGTGGTTTTTCACGAGGCCGCCATTCCGTCGGTGACCCGCTCGATTGAAGATCCGCTACCGTCGCACGAGGTGAACATCAACGGCACCTTCAATGTGCTGCGGGCAGCACAGGAAGGGAAAGCCGGACGCATCGTTTACGCCGCTTCATCGTCCGCTTACGGTGATACCGAGGCGCTCCCCAAGGTCGAGACCATGACGCCTCGGCCCAAATCTCCCTATGCTCTACAGAAGCTAGTCGGCGAATATTACGCAAACGTGTTTTCCAGTGTCTTCGGGGTTGAGGCGGTGGCTCTGCGATATTTCAATGTGTACGGCCCCCGCCAGGACCCCTCCAGCCCCTATTCTGGCGTGCTGTCGCTGTTCATGAAGGCGATTTTGGAGCGGCGTTCTCCCACGATCTTCGGCGACGGTGAGCAGTCGCGGGACTTTACTTATGTCGAAGATGTCGCGGCTCTGAACCTGAAGGCCGCTCGGGCACCGAACGTTTCCGGCAAGCTTTACAATGGGGGCAACGGCAGCCGCATCACCATTAACGAGGCCTGGGCTCTGCTGCAGAGACTAGAAGGCATCATCCTTCCGGCCCGATATGGCCCGCCGCGCGCCGGAGACGTCCGCCACTCGCAGGCCGACATGACGGCGGCGGCCAGGGACCTGGGGCATGTCCCGCAGTTCTCTTTTGAGGAAGGCGTGCGCCGCACGCTGGCCTGGTACCGAGACGGGCACTGAAACCCCGCCATTTTGACGCCAAGTCGGGCCGCAACTCGAGTGTCGATAGTTCTGGAACATAGGCTGTCACGCAACTTCTATTTCTTCCGCGTGAACCGATAGTCGCCCGAGACGTGCTTCACCAGCAGCTCGGCCGGCGCGCCGTGATCGGTCTTGAGGAACTCGACTCCGAGCCCGTAGAGGCCGGAAAATGAGGTTTCCGACTGAGCCGCCAACGGCATCTTCCCCTTCCCGTCCATGTCGCCAAACAGAGTATCACCCGAGATGCTGATCTCGACGACTCGGGGGACTAGTCTCCAGAACTTCGGCTGTTCCTCGTAGGTGCCCACGTACCCGGCCAGAACTTCGGGGGCGACTTTGACCGCAGACTTCTTTTCGTCGGAGGCCTTGCCGACCCAGTGCTCGCGGTTGATGCCCTTCTCGTTACAGACCCATTCGAGCAGCTCCGTATCGGTCGCCAATTCCGCGCGGACCGCAACCCTCCAGGGCTTGGCGTAGACCTGTGGGTCCGAGAGCGTCACTTCAAGGTCCAGATTGCCGAAGTCACGGCGCCGGTACCGTTCGGTCATTCTTAGCGCCTCCGTATGCGGATGGCCCTCGTGATCGAGCCACGTGCGGTCATTGTAGCCGTAACTCTCCACGACGAGCGTGTCTTGGTCCCAGTGCCCCACCGAGTATCCCATCCAACTCGGATTGGGATCTTTCTCTAAGGAGCGGCCGTCGAGGAAGATCTGGCGGAAGGTGAGATCAGTATTGAGGATGAGAATCAGTGCCGGGGTCTGGACAATCTTCATCATCTCGGCGCCAGTGGCGTCCGCGTCGGTGGCATAGCCGGGGCCCAACGGCAGGCACAGGGCGTTCATATAGTCTCGGCCGAGGTTTTCCTCGCGCTCTTGAACTAAAGCTTGGGCCCAGGGCTGAACGTCTCCGGGCTTCAGGTCCGCTGCGATATTGCGGGCGTACTTCGGGGAAATTCGATTCCACACGCCCGAGAGATCCGGCTTGCCGTCCGGCGCGCGCGGAGCGGGCGCAGCAAGATTCGGCTTGCCCGTGGGGGTGCGCGGGATGCCCGGAGTTGGGTAGTTCAGCCACTGCGCCGTGAGCGGGGGGCTCGATAGCACGGCGAGCATCACGATCGAAGATCGAGTCATGGTGGCGACCTCCTAGGGGGCGCGGCCAACTCGTCGTTTAGCCGGCCGCACCGAAGCATTCTATCGAACGTTCCAGGGGAGGCAAAGGCCTGGGAGCATCACCGATCGGAAAACGGCACGTCTCGTGTGGTGACCCTCGCGGCCACCGAATCGAGCCAGGCGCTTGGTTTGTTGCCGGCAGGCCGCTCTGATATGGGCCGATCCTCGGCATGCCAACCGATCACGGCAATTACTTCGCGCTGAGGAGGTTGGCGAAGAGGCGATAGGCGCCGGGGACGCCGGCCGGGAGCTGGCGGAACCAGGAGTAGGACGTGAAGATGTAAACCCCCTTGCCGTAGCGCGCCCATAGTTCGCCGCCGGCGAGGGATTCTTCCTCGTCCGGATCCTTAGTCGACAGGACCGTCTCATAATGCGAATCCCACTTACTCGCAAAATAGACTCCACGCTCCTGCACCCAGCCCTGGAAGTCGTTCGGCGCAATGTGGTTGGGATACTGCAGCAACCGGCTGTCGGGGTGCGGGAGCGCGACCGGCGCGTCTTCGACCGTAACCCGGTAGCGATTGCCGGAGGGCACGGTGAACGGATAGGGGCCGAGGCTCAGGGAGTTATCGGCCGTATTGTATTGCACCACATAAGTGCCGCCCCGGTGGACATAGTCGAGGAGGCGGCGCTGGTTGGCGCGCACATCGGAACGCACGTTATAAGCCCGCACGCCGGCAACGATGGCGTCGAACCGCGTGAGATCGCCCTGCTCGAGATCCAGGGGACCCAGCAGCGTCACCTCGAGACCAAGTTCTCGCAGGGCCTGTGGCATCTCATCACCGGCGCCCATGATGTAGCCGATGTGGCGGGCCGTCACCTGAATATCGGAGCGCACGAGGCGGGCGGAGGAAAGGGGCAGCAGGGTCTGGGTCGGGATGTGCGGATAAGAGATCAACCGCATCCCGGAGGCGATCGAACGCCCGCCCACCGTGGCCACCGCGCGCAGCGAGCCGACCGCGGGGCCGGCCGGCGGCGTGATCTCAAACGAAAACTCCGCGAGCTCTCCGAGCGCTCTGACATGGAAAGGCTGGACCTTGGGCGCGACCCTCCAGCCGGGCGGCACTTCAAGGTCCACCTGGCCTTCGGCGTCATCCACGTTGCCCTTGATCGAGACCGAGATCCGGCGCGGCACAGCGGAGGGGAACAGGTCCACTAGGTTGGGCAGGTCCACGGCCACTGGCGGCACAATGGCGAGGGGTCGGACGCGCGCGCCTTCGGCACGGTCGGCATAGCGGTATTCGACCGGCCTTAGGATCTCAAGCGGGGCGCCATCCACGGTCAAGCGTAGCCGCACTTGGAGGACCGGCGGGGTGTCGGCGAGCCCGATCAGTCGCTGGTCATTCACGGTGTAGACGTCGCCGGCTGGTGGCTCGGCCAGCCAATACGGTTGCGAATAAGGCTGAGAGGCCGGCACCTGCCGAGCCACCGTCAACGCGTTGGTCTGGTTGTACTCGAGCCTCGCCGGTTGGACGGGCAACTCTTCGTCGAACAGGCCCTCCAGATGCGCGCCTTCGAGTGTCACGGCTGCAGGCGAGCGGTTGATCACCGTGGTTGTGACACTCAGGTAGGCGCCGGGGACAACTTCCGGGCCGCGCGCTTCGGCGTCCACCCACATGCCGGCGCACTTGGCGATGGTGTCATCGAGCTCGGCCCGCTTGATCTTGGCCAGCGGGTCGGAGATCGCCGCGACGAGCGCGCGCGCCTCGAGGAGTCTGGGGATCGCCCGCTCGGGATGCGCCGGCTCGAAGTCACGGAGCGCGTCGGCCAGGATCGAACCCACGGCCGAGCCGCCGGGCAGGCGGTTCCACGTGGTATCGATCCCGTCAAACAGGTCTTCGGATGCCGCATCGCCGCCGATTACCGTGAATTCGCTTTCGACCTCGCCCACGCGCCCCAGGTTGCCCATACCCTGGCTGCGGTGTTGGCTGCGGCTGATGCCGGCGATCTGCTCGTAGGAATAGCCGAGGATGGGGTTGAAGGCCCCGGTGTCCGCGTGGATGGGGGGGCCGATCGTCGGCGCAGGCGGGTGCTCGACCCTCGAGGCTGGGGCTCGGCTCCGCCCGCCAGGGGCGCCACCGCGCCCGCCGCGGCCGCCTCTCTCGCCCTGGGCTTCGGCCGCCGGAGGTCCGGGGGGGCCGAAATTGAATGAGCTCTCGACCAGCCGCTTAGCTTGCCAGGGCTCGACGTACCGCAATTGTTCCGTGAACCGGCCTGGGTCTGCCGCTGCTTCGAACGCTTCGCGACCAAGGATTGCGGAGGTTTGGTGCTGCCCGTGGCCGTCGCGCGGAGTCCCGCTAAAGCACAGGATAATGACGTCAGGGCGGTACTCGCGGATGACCCAGACGATGTCGGAGAGGATGCGATCGTGCCCCCACTTGCCCAGGGTCTCCTCCACGGTCCTGGTGAAACCGAAGTCGATCGCGCGCGTGAAAAACTGCCGGGCGCCGTCGATCTGGCGCGCTGCCAGCAACTCCTGGGTGCGAATCAGGCCGAGTTGCGCGCCCTGCTCGGAGCCGATCAGGTTCTGGCCACCCTCACCACGGGTCGCCGAAAGATAAGCCGTGCGCATGTACCGGCCCCGGGCAAAATAGGCCAGCACGCCCGTGCGCTCGTCGTCCGGATGGGCGCCGATCATCAGCACCGAACCCAATTCATTGAGCCGGCGAAGGGATTGCTCCACTTCCACGGTACCCGAAAGATTGGGCTGGGCGCGCAGGATTAATGCCATTCCAGCGGAAAAGGCGACCCATCTTAGAAACTTTGCGGCAAAATGGAGCATCAGACTATTAGCGATTAGTCTATTCTACGACGGGAACTCGGTGGGATTGTCCCCGCGTGGAGGGGGCGGAATGGACCAAGACTGGATTTTTGCAGGCGCGCGCCGGTTAGGCGGCTTTTTTGGGAACCTCCGGCGGTCGCGCCCACCCGAGGAGGCGGCGGAAGCCGAGTCGCCGTCTGTCACACCTCGGATCGGGCTGGCGTTGGGGGGTGGATTCGCACGCGGGATCGCACATGCGGGCGTGCTGAAGATTCTCGAACAGCACCAGATTCCGATTTATTCGATTACGGGCGTAAGCTCCGGAGCCATCGTGGCCGCGGCCTATGCCAGCGGCGCCTCCCCGGAAGAGATCGGGCGCGCCGGCTGCGTGATGCGTTTCGGGGATGTAGGGCGCTGGAGCCTGGGCCGGCTGGGATTGGTGGGCAGCGAGCGCATGCGGGGGTTCCTGAAGCGGCTGCTCAAAACCTATCAGTTCGAACAGATGCGCATCCCCTTCGGGGTGCTGGCCACCGACCTGTCTAGTGGCAAACCGGTGACCTTCTTTGGTCCGGGAAGCGTGTTCGATCCCATCCGCGCCAGCTGTTCCTACCCGGGATTGTTTCAACCGGTGCCGTACCAGGGACGGCTTCTGGTAGACGGCGCCATGAGCATGGAGATACCCGCTGCGCTGGCCCGCCAGCTCGGCGCCACCCACGTCATCTCGGTGCACCTGCCGGCGCGCGGCACCAGCACCAATCCCAGCAATGTGTTCCAGGTCGTGAACCGATGCTTCCAGATTCTGCAGAGCCGTTCGGAAGACAGCTGGCGCAACGAAACAGACCTGGTGATTGCACCCGACGTGCGAGACGTCGACTGGGATGCCTTCGGCCGTGGCCCCGAACTGATCGAGGCCGGCGAAATCGCCGCGCTGGCTGCGCTGCCGAGAATCAAGGAATGGTTCGCCGACCCGCAGGCGCTTACCGCGCCCGGTGCGCTACTGCCGGCCGAGGGCTAGACGAGTTCGGGCCGACTAAAAGCTGATCTTGTCCTTGGCCGCCTGGATTTTAGCGCCGTCGACACCCTAGACGGCGCACCAATCCCCGATCGCACGAAAAATCTATGTGACGTTCGCGGCTCGCGACCATCGCTTCAGCCGCGCTCGCGGTAAGCGCGTGGCGGCCTCGATCTCGTTGGCGGCGGCCTGGTTGGCATTTGCCTTGGCCGGGTCTTCGATTGTGGGAACGTTCCTGGCGAGATATTCGACAATTTAAATTCTAATCTGATCGACCGTGGTGCTTGAAGCCTGGGCGCCGTGCTGCGCCATGCGACAGACAATCGACTGGTATTCGTTCTGGGTGAAGCGGTAGGCGGGGAACGATTCGGCCCTGTGGCAGCCGGTCGAAGCGCGAACCAAGATCTCCCGGCGGGGCCCTCGGGTCCGAGGCGACCGCCGATGTGCTCGTTGCCAAGGTCAGCATCCGAGACCCGCGTCCCACTCGGTCTCTCGCCGTCGTGGGCCATAACTTCCCGGAGTCTGTCCTTGGGGCTTTTTTTTCGGAACAAAGTGGAGATTCGTTCGTCTGAACCCTTACTAAGGAGGGCTCGATGCTGCTCAAATTGTGTGGCTTGTTCGTATTGGCGGTCGTCACCATGGGCGGTGCCTTCGCCCAGCTTTTTGACGGCCCGGACTGGTGGTGGCAAGTACGGGACGAGGCGCGCGAACGGGCCTTCGAGCTCGGCGAGAGGGCGCGGGATCGCCGGGAGCAGGCCCGAGAACGCGTGAGGGAAGCGAACGAAGCCGCGCGCGCCCGGCGTGACGACGCACGTGAAAGGCGCAAGACGCTCCACGAACAGGCGCGCGAACGGCGCGAAGCGATGCGCGAGCTGCGGCGGGAGCGCCGGCGCGACCTCGGGAGTTTCTTCTAAACCGGCCGAAGCCCTCACCCGCCGAGCGATTCGCCGGGAAGGTTCATTACAGTTGTCGAACGCTAGTACCGCTGGAACTTGCTCTCCGACATTTTATACTTGCTCGGAACTCTGCCATACTCAACACTAGTTGGTAGGACGGAGGGGCTCGCTTGGGGCTGGCCAGATTCATCGGATTGTCATTGAAGGGGACCAACGGGTCTTCTCGTGACGGCGCCCGCGCGGTCGAGCGCGCGGTCTCCCTTTGTCGGAACCTGCTCTCCGAACCTGGCGAAAGCGGGCGGTTCGCGAGCGATTTCTGGCGTGCCTACAGCTTGTTTCAGGCGCCGGAAAGCGCTCACTTTTTTGACCGGTTAGGCCGGGAATTTTCTCCCGATCCGGAAGAGGTCGGCCGGTGCGGGGATGCCTACCGGCGGGAACCGTCGACCACGAATCTCGCACGGCTTTTGCGCGTGGTGGAGCCTTCGCGTCAGGAGTTGTTCCGGCGCCTGAACACGGCGCCGGGCGGTACGCGGATGCTGGTTGAAATGCGGCGCCAGCTGTTGAGCGAGAACGGACAGCACCCGGACTGGACCGCGATTGAGGCCGATCTGGCGCACCTGTTGACGAGCTGGTTCAACCGGGCTTTTTTAGTGCTGCGCCGCATCGACTGGCACACCCCGCCGGTGATTCTGGAAAAGCTGATCGCCTACGAAGCCGTGCATCAGATCCAGGGCTGGGGCGACCTGCGCCGACGGCTGGAAGCGGACCGGCGGTGTTACGGATTCTTCCACCCGGCACTGCCCGACGAGCCGATCATCTTCATTGAAGTGGCGCTGGTGAACGAGATGAGCGCCCGGGTGCAACCGCTGCTCGATCCGGATTCTCCCGTGATCAGCCCGGCGGCAGCCCATTCGGCCATGTTCTACTCCATCACCAACTGCCAGGAGGGCCTGCGGGGCGTGCCGTTCGGGAACTCCCTGATTCACACGGTGGCAGGCGAACTCGGGCGGGAGTTTCCGCGTCTGAGAACCTACGCCACGGTTTCACCGATTCCCGGCTTTGTCGAATGGCTGACCGCGGAGTCACGGCGGCAGGGGGGCCCGTCGAACGCGACCTGGTCGAGCCTGCTCGGCAAACTAGAGCCCCCGCGCTGGTTCGAGGACGCTCAGCGATCTGCCGAGTTGCAGCGCGAGCTCACTCCGCTGTGCGCCTACTATCTTCTCCATGTCAAGCAAGGCGAGGAACCGCTCGACCCGGTCGCGCGCTTTCATCTTCGGAACGGGGCGAGACTGGAGCGCATCAACTGGCTGGGGGATACTTCGCCGGTGGGCCTCAAGCGTTCCGCCGGCATGATGGCCAATTACGTGTATCGCCTCCGAGAGACGCAGCGGAATCATGAGCGCTACACGCGGCAACACCGCATTCCCGCCGCGTGGCAAGTGGAGCGGCTGGCTCAGGAGTCGGGCCTGGCGAGAGTACGCGCGATCCGATAGCGGCCTTTGAGCCTCCTACGATGGCCCGGATTGGCGGTTCTCAAGGACCTCTTTGGCCACATGCGCCGTATTCGCGTGGATGGTGATGGTGTCTTCCACGCTGAGGGCGTAACCTCCCGCCAGGACCACCGCCACGGGGATCTTTTGACCGACTGCCCGACCGAGCACGAGGCGATCGCGCTCGATCAGGCCTTGAAAGGTCAAAGAGAGGCCGCCCAACTGGTCTTCGCAAAAAGGGTCAGCGCCGGCGACGTAAATCAACAGTTCTGGATCGAACATGGCCATGGCCGCCGCCACGCCATTCTGTAGCCGCTCGAGATATTCTTGGTCGCCGGTGCCGTCAGCGAGATGGATATCGAGGCTCGACAGCGGCTTCTCGGTCGGATAGTTATCGGCCTGATGAATCGAGAGGGTGAAAACAGAAGAATCTCCGGCAAAGACGCCGGCCGTGCCGTTACCCTGGTGGACATCGCAATCGACCACCATGGCCCGGCGGATGGCCCCATCGCGCTGAAGCCGGCGCACGGCGACAGCGATGTCGTTGACGGCGCAGAATCCTTCGCCGTGACTGGGGAAAGCGTGGTGAAAGCCGCCGCCCACGTTGAATCCGACGCCGCTTTCGAGTGCGAGCCGTGTGGCCCGAATGGTGCCCCCGGTGGCCGCCCAGAAGGCCTCCACGGTTTCGCGTGAATAGGGGATCTCCAACTTCAGGATTTCGTGATAGCTGAGGGTGCCGGCCTTGAGCTTGGTCACCCACGCCGGATCGTGCACCAGCAGGATGTCGGCATCGGTGGCGGGTTCCGGTTCGACGAAGTCGTCTTCGGTAGCGAAACGGGTGACGAGGAGCCGTTCGCGGAGCAGCCGGTACTTTTGCGACGGAAAAACGTGCAAGCCGAGGTGCAGGTCGTATTGGGAGTGATAGACCAGCCGGAAGGGAAGCATAGGTCAGGCCCGCTCAGACTGCAGGGCCGTCACTACCGCCACGTTGTAGATGTCTGCGGCCGAGCAGCCGCGGGAAAGGTCGTTGGCCGGCCTGGCAAGCCCCTGCAGGTAAGGCCCGATCGCCGCGGCACCGCCCAGGCGCTCAACCAGTTTGTAAGCGATATTCGCGGCGGCTAGGTTCGGAAATACGAGCGTGTTGGCGCGACCGGCCACGCTCGAGCCCGCGGCTTTGGACTTGGCCACTAGGCGGGAGACGGCGGCGTCGGCTTGCAACTCTCCGTCGATCTGGATCTCCGGCGCCCGGGCGCGCACGATCTGAAGAGCTTCGACGATGCCATCTACCTGCGGATGCCTTGCACTTCCTTTGGTGGAAAAGCTGAGCAACGCCACCACGGGCTCGGTTCCGAGCACAGCCCGCGTGCTCGCGGCGCTGGCGATCGCAATTTCCGCCAGCTGGACCGGCGTAGGGTCAACCACCACGGCGCAATCCGCAAAGGCCATCAGCCCGTTGTGCCCTTGGGAGGCGTCCTGGAGAGCCATAAAGAACACGCTCGAGACCAGGCGAACGCGCGGGCCAGGACCGATGCAATGCAGCGCGGCGCGCACGGTATCGGCCGTGGTGTTGGCGGCGCCGCCCACGCTGCCATCGGCGTCGCCGGCGCTCACCATCAATGCCGCGAAGTAGAGAGGGTTCCGCGCAATCCAGGCCGCCTCCACCTCGGTGACCCCTTTGGAGCGCCGCCGCTCATAGTAGATCGCGGCGTATTTGTCGACGGCTGCGGCGTGGGCAGGGTCGAGGAAGGTGACGCCCGGCGGGGCGTCGGCCGGCTTCGGCCCCAGCAAGACCGGGCGCACGACGCCGTCCCGGGCAAGACGGGCCGCCGCTTCGCGCACGCGGGGGTCCAACCCTTCCGGAAAGACGATGGTTTTTTTGCGCTGGCGGGCGCACTCCACGAGTCCCGCCATGAACCGCGTCGCCGATTCGGGAATGGCCGCCATCTGCCGGAATCCTGAGTCTAACAGGACCGAAGGTATCGTCGGAGTGGATCCATACGCGAGACGACGGGATCCACACGATCGCTCCCCGAAGCCGGCTGCCTGGGCGCCCAATCCCAGGTGGTATGACTCGCCTCCCCATCTCGATTACCGGAGTTGGCCCTCGCAAGCGACGCCGGCAGCGTCTTAGGCCCAACCCGGAAACCGGCCGACCGGGGCGCTTTTTGTGTGTCGTCGAACCGAAAACCGGACTCCTGTTGTCCCGGACGCTCGGCCTTTCCCGCGGCCGGCCCTCAGTCGCCGAGGAACTTGCCGAAGGGGCGCAGGCCTTGGACGTTGTCACAGACGGCTTTGAGCGCGGCAGTCAGGGGGATGGCGAGTAGCAGACCCGGGGCGTCCCAAAGGAAGCCCCAGAACATCAGCGAAAACGTCACTACCAGCGGGTTCAGGTGGACGCGCGAGCCGACCACCTTAGGGTACAGAAGGTTCATCGCTACCAGGTGCAGCAGGGCTACCACGATGACCACCAACACATAGATGGGGAACAGGTTCACTCCGAGCGCGGCGAACAGCGGCGGAACCATGGCCAGGGGCAAGCCGATGTAGGGCACCAGGCTGAGAAACCCGCTCAGCGGCCCGACCAGAAGGGGGAACGGCAGGCGGATGAACCAAAAGATCACTGAGCTCAGGAAAGCCAGCAGCACCCCCAGCAAGAAATTCCCGACCACGAACGCGCGCACCATACCGGCGATCCCTTCCAGACTGCGCGCGGCGACCATCCGATCTTCCCCGCGAAAGAACTGAAGGAAGCTTCGATTGATGTGGTCGCGCCAGCTCAGCATGAAATAGACCAGGAATGGAATGAACGAGACCATGAGCAAGATCTGATAGAAGGAATTGAGCCGCGTGTAGACGTACTCGCCGATCGACGTTCCTTCTTCGTGGATGCGGACTTCGGGGATGAGCGTCGGCCCTGGGGCGGCGATCGCGGGGGGCGGCGGTTCGGCGGCCCGGCGGCGGCGGGACTGTTCTGCGGCCTGCTGGGCCTGAGCGCGCGTCTGCTCCTGCTGCTGCCGCTGACGGGCCGGCACGAGCATCTGGTACGTCCGTTGCTCCGTCGCCTGCAGTTTCTGCTGGGCTTCATCGACGAGGTCGGCGATCTGCTGGCCGTACCGGGGAAGGTCGTCGTACAAACTCGTGAGCTGGGAATAAGCGCCGATCCCCGTTACGTATAGACCGAGCAGGGCCACTGTGCAGACCAGGAAGGCTGCGAGGCTGCGCGGGAACCGTGCGCGAACCAGCAATGCGACAAATGGTTCGAGAATAAAGGCGATCATGATGGCGACCAGGGCGGTGATAAACAGCACCCGCCCGAAGTACAGAGCGGCGATCACCACTCCGCCGGCAATCATCGGCAGCGCGAGATGGCGGGCCTCTTGCACAGCCTTGCGGCCTGTGCTGAGAGGCTTGGAAACTGTTGCCACGGCGCGACGACGACCCTTAATTTCGAATGTAGCATGGGCGCCTTTATAATGGAATTGTTTGAGCGCGCCAAAACCCCGCATCTTAGCTCTAGATCTCGGTAAAAAACGCATTGGGCTGGCTCTGTCCGATCCACTGGGGATCACGGCCCAAGGCTTGCCCAACCTGGAACGCACCCGAAAACGCGATGACCTGGCCGCTCTCGCTCGCCTGACCGAAGAACAGGAAGTGGGGCTGATCCTGGTGGGCAACCCGGTCAACATGGGAGGCGGCGAAGGGCGACAATCGGCCTGGGTTCGCGAATTCGCCGAAGAGCTCAAGAAACGCACGGGACTCGCGATCTGCTTCTGGGACGAGCGTCTCACCACCGTCGCGGCCAACCGCGTGCTACAGGAGAGCGGAATCAGCGGGCGGAAGCGCGCAGCCGCCGTGGACCGGCTGTCAGCCGTGATCCTGCTGCAAAGCTACCTGGACTCGCTATGAGATTCATGCGCACGCTCGGCGTCTTCCTCGTGCTGGCTTTTCTGGCCAGCGGCTACGCGGCTTTTCGCCTGACGAGCCCGTATCGTGGATTTTCCAAGCCGGTTGTAGTCGAGTTTCCGCACGGCACTTCCGCCGGCTCGATCGCCAGCATACTGGCCGACGCCGGGGTGGTGCCGAGCCGCTGGGATTTCTCGCTCGTCCATCTACTGAACCGGCACCGGGTTCTGCAGGCAGGCGAATACCGGTTCCAAAACCCCGCCTCTCCGCTTGAGGTGTTCGACCGCATCGCGCGCGGCGACATTTTTTATTACCAACTCGTGGTGCCCGAAGGCAGGAACATGTTCGATATCGCGGCCGCCGTCGAGGAACTCGGACTCTTCCCGGCCCACGATTTCCTAAAGGCGGCGCGCAACCCCGATCTGGTCCGCGACCTGGATCCTCGCGCGCCCACGCTTGAAGGTTATCTGTTTCCAAGCACTTACCGCCTGAGCCGCCGAACCACGCCGGCGGGGTTGTGCCGAATGATGACGGGCAAATTCCGCGAACGGTGGCTCAGCCTGCACGCATCCACCGGTGTGCATGCCACAGTCACGCTGGCCTCTCTGGTCGAGAAGGAAGGTAAGCTCCCGGCGGAACGGCCCCTGATCGCGGCGGTTTTCTCCAACCGCCTGCGGATGGGCATGAAGCTCGATTGCGATCCCACGACGATTTACGCCGCCCTACTCGACAATCGTTACAAGGGTGTCATCCACAAGTCCGACCTGGAGAGTGATCATCTCTACAACACCTACCGGCATCGCGGGCTTCCGCCGGGTCCTATCGCCAATCCGGGACTGGCGTCGTTAGAGGCTGCGCTCGACCCGGCCAAAACCGAGGCGCTCTATTTCGTGCTGCGGCCCGATGGCTCCGGCGCCCACGAGTTCTCCAATACGATTGCCGCGCACCAGGCTGCAACCGCCAAGTATCGCCGTGGTCTCGCGCGGTAAATCGGTCAAGCAGCGATTGCGTCAATACCTGGCGGAACAACAACCGCCGGCGATCACCGAAGCGGTGTGGCTCGAGTTACGCGATCGACTGGCCCCGGTCTCGGAGAGTTACCTGCGCGACTTGCTCCGCGCCACCGGCCTGCCCTTCGCGCAGCCGTACGCCGGCATCCGGCAGCACACCTTCGAAGATCTTGAGCAATCGCTGCGCGAGATGCAGCAGGTCTATGCGGAGGCAGTGGCGGCCGGAAATCGGGGTCGCGTTCGATACTGCCGCCGCCAGGTGATCGCGGCCAAAGACCGCGCGCGCTTCCTGGCGCGCCACCCGCGCACCGCACCCGAGAAGCGGCAGCAGAAGGAAGAAATGACGCATTGGATGCTGGTTTGGCTAGACAGCCCCGAGGTCTTCCCGGCATGGGCTGAGGCCCGCAAACGAGTGGCCCGCCCCAGCTGACGCTAACGCTAACAACTGACTGAGTGTCCGGCTCAGCCAAGCCTGGGCGAGACCGAGATCTTGACGGACAACGTCGACGGAAACACCAAGCGCCTCGCCCGTCTGGGCGGCGGCCATGCGTGCGATGTCTCGCATTTCGACGAGCGAAGCCGGCGGTTCGTCTTCCGCGGTGAGCGGGCGGAGGGTATCATTCCAAAAGTGCCAGGCCCAATAGCCCGGCTCCTTCGGTCCCAGGCCACTTCCAGATTGACCGTCCCCGCCGTCACCTCCACCGCGCTCTGATCGGAGCCGCCCGCGAGCGCGCCTCACCCAACCCGAGACTTGCCGCATCACCCGAGACGGACCGGTGAGGAAGGGAACTTTGCCGGTGAATCTGCCGCTCGCTGTCGAATAAGCCTCCGGTACGCCTCGCGCACCAGGGAGGATGGTTGAAGCGTAGGATCTACCTCGATGGCAAGTGGCGGGTGGCGAGACGGTCGAGTTGGTCGGCGCTACGCAGAGCACCGCCACGAGCTCATTGAGGGCAGTTGCCTCTCCGCTAGGTAGCCGTTCGAATCACGGGCCACGGCGGGAGTCACCGGTACCGCGCGCGAATCCCGATCTGGAGAATCGATCGATCGATTGGCGCGCGTAGCGGAGGATCGGTGATCGGGCTAAACATGGGGAGATTTCGCGCCGAAGGCGGATCGAGCTCC
>JAGWQP010000169.1 GCA_028876805.1 Acidobacteriota bacterium
AGTTTGCCGTCGCCGGGCGGCGCGGCCTTGCGCACCCGAGCGTCATAAGTGTCGCACGCCATTCGATAGAGGGCGAGGTAACGAGGGTCGGCAGAAGCCTTTTTGAGCGCAGCCTGCGAAACCCGGCCGAGCATCAGCACCGGGTTGTATCCGCAGTCCCGCCAAAGGTTCTGGTCCAACCGGCGAAACGCGGCGCGGATGACCGGTTCCCAGCTCCACAGAATGTTGTACGCCAATTCGGCCAGGCGGGAAAGGGAGGGCGGGAGGGCTGGACGAACCAGGAATTCTCGAACCGGCTGGATATAAAAGGGCATCCGAGAGACTACCTCTTACAATAACAAAACGGATCCAGCCAGGCCGAACGGCTGCGCGCAGTTCCGAGTGGATGGCGAAGCACCATATTCCTATCGGAGATGCACGATTTCGCCTCCAAATGCGTCACAATATAGAGCATAGGCAGAATGGATTTCCGAGCACTATTATTTGTTTTGGCGGCAGCCGGTTCGGCGTGGGCCGGCGAGGAGGCCGTGCTAGCCAATGGCGGCCGTCTGCACGCCGAGCGTCACGAAAGTGCTGGATCCATGGTGCGCCTGTACATCGGGGACGGCTACGTGGAAATCCAAGCCACCCGGGTGCTGGGCTTTGAACCGGACGAGCTGATTGCCCCGCCTGTCACGGGAGTTCCCGAGACCTCTGCGTCACCGGTTTCGCCGCGCCAGTTGGCCGATGCGGCCGCCGACAAATATGGCTTACCGCGTGGCCTGGTGCGCAGCGTGATGTCCGCGGAATCCGGTTTTCAGTCCCAAGCCGTGTCTCCCAAGGGCGCCGTGGGCTTAATGCAACTGATGCCGTCTACTGCGCAAACTTTGGGTGTCGATGCTCACGATCCGGCTCAAAACGCCGATGCAGGCGTCCGATATCTTCGGCAACTTCTCGAGAAATACCATGGCGCCCTTTATCACGCGCTGGCGGCCTATAATGCAGGGCCAGCTGCGGTCGACAAGCATAAGGGCGTCCCACCGTTCCAGGAAACGTTGCGTTACGTGAACCGCATCACCAGCGACTGGAAGAAGTCTGAATAGCGGCCAACCACCGAATCGCTACCGAGCTGATTAGCTCCCGGTCAATCTCTCGCAATGTTCAAGTAACCCGCTCGAATGTGAAGGCGCACCACCAAAATGATACTTGCGACCGAGGGTCGTTGGAGGCTTGGCCCAATTCAGAACGACTCGACAAACGCGATTTCCGGTTCGCCGCTGTCGATGTTAGGCTTCATCGGTGAACCGCGAGCGGGGCGTCTTGATTCGGAACCAACCGGAACCCCTCGAAGCTGACCCGGGCCGCGGCCCCGTCATGAGCTATCCTTTGAATGTTGTCATCCATAACATTTTGAAGGAGTGGGAATGGCGAACCGGGTCGCCTGCGTGACAGGCGCGAGCCGCGGAATCGGCCGGGCAGTCGCCTTGACGCTCGGCCGCGCGGGTTTCGAGATCGTGGCGGCTTCGACGACAATCGAAAACAACAGTGAATTTGCAGCGGAGATGCGCGCGGCTGGGGCCAATTTTTTGGCGATCAACCTGAACTCCGAGTCCGCCGAGTCCATTAAGGAAACGTTCGGTCGCGCGCTGAAAGAAAAAGGCCGCATTGATGTACTGGTGAATAACGCCGGGATCGCGCGAGATGGCTTGGCGGTGCGCATGAGACCCGCCGACTGGGACGTGGTGTTGCGCACCAACCTCGACGGCGCTTTTTTCGCGATCCAGCAGGCACTGCCGGGCATGATGCGCAATCGTTGGGGCCGCATCATTAACATCTCCTCGGTTGTAGGGCAGGCGGGCGGCGCAGGTCAGGTGAATTATGCGGCATCCAAAGCCGGGCTAATCGGCCTGTCCAAGTCCCTGGCCCAGGAACTCGGGTGCCGCGGCATCACCGTGAACGTCGTGGCGCCGGGCTATATTGCCACCGACATGACCAAGGGCCTGCCCGAAGAACGCAAGCAGAAGATCCTGGCCGCCATTCCTGTAGAACGTATCGGCACTCCTGACGACGTCGCCGCCGCCGTGAAGTTTCTGGCGAGCGAGGAAGCCGGTTATATTACCGGCCACGTGCTGGCCGTGAACGGCGGCATGTACATGTAATCGTCATCACGCTCGCTGTTATGCCCCCCGGTTGCCGCGCGCTCGAAGGGGCCAACGGCGGCGCGACGTGGTTTGCAAATTGCTGAGGTTTTCAGTATAGTGATCGGCCTGGAAATGCGAAGCACCATGCAGGACCGGCAGCTCACGGTCCATTCCCTTTTTCGTCACGGGGCAACGATCTATCCCGATAGCCGGGTAGCCGGGTTTGATGGGGAGCGGGTCGGGTCGACGACCTACGAGAAAACGGCGATCCGGGTGGCAAAACTCGCTGCCGCGTTCCGGCGTCTCGGCATCCGACCAGGTGATCGAGTAGCCACATTTTGCTGTAACACCCCGGAGCATCTCGAGGCCTATCTTGCCGTCCCGTCGATGGGCGCCGTCCTGCACACACTCAATCTGCGCCTCTTTCCCGAGCAACTCGCCTACGTGGTCAACCACGCGGAAGATCGCGTGATTCTGGTTGAGGCGTCGCTGGGCCCGGCGCTCGCGAAAGCAGCGTCGCAATTCAAGACTGTCGAACGCTACATCATCATCGGCCCAAACCCCGGATGCTTCCCGCGAGAGTGCCTCGATTACGAGGAGGTGGTGGCCGCGGAGGTGCCGCAGGAGGATTGGCCGGACCTCGACGAACGAAGCGCCGCGGCTATGTGCTACACCAGCGGGACGACTGGCAATCCGAAGGGCGTGGTGTACAGCCATCGGTCGATTTTTCTTCACTCGATGGGCTTGAACTCGGCGAATTGCGTGGGCCTTAGCGAAAACGATCGCGTGCTGGTAGCGACCGCCATGTTTCACGCCAACTCGTGGGGCCTGCCGCATGCGGCCTGGGTTGCCGGCAGCGATCTCGTGTTTCCCGGCCGTTTCCTGCAAGCCGAAGTGCTGTGCCGGCTGATCGCCGCGGAGCGTCCGACGGTTTCCTCCGGAGTCCCCACCATTTGGGGCGACATTCTCAATTATGCCGACGCGCATCCGGTGGATCTTTCTTCGCTGCGCATGGTGTTGAGCGGTGGATCGTCGGTGCCGCGCAGTCTGATCGAAGGCTTCCAGAGCCGCCACGGCGTCCGCATCGTGCAGGCCTGGGGCATGACGGAAATGAGCCCGCTCGGCGTCATTGCGCACGCGCCGAAAAGCGGCGTGACTTCGCCCGAAGTGGATTACCTAGCGAAAGCCGGGCGCCCGCTTGCGGGAGTCGAGATCCGCATTGTGGATGGGGGCCGGGTCTTGCCCGCCGATGGCGAATCCGTGGGCGAGATTCAAGCGCGTGGGCCCTGGGTCACGGGAGCGTACTACGGCGAGGAAGCGGCCGAGAAATTCCAGGACGGCTGGCTGCGCACCGGCGATGTCGGCACACTGGATGCTCACGGGTTTGTCCAGATCAAGGACCGGACCAAGGATGTCATCAAGTCCGGGGGAGAATGGATCTCTTCGATTGATCTGGAGAACGCCATCATGGCGCACCCCGCGGTGCTCGAAGCGGCGGTGGTCGGCGTACCGGACCCGCGCTGGGATGAGCGGCCACTAGCTTGCGTGGTGGTTCGGGATGGTGCGCGAGTTACGTCGGACGGCCTGCGCGAGTTCCTCGCTGGCCGCGTCGCCAAGTGGTGGATCCCGGAGCGCTGGGCTTTTCTCGAAGAGATCCCCAAAACGAGCGTCGGGAAATTTGATAAGAAGCGGCTGCGCGCACAGCAGGCCGAAGGCTCGATTGTGGTGGTCGGGGCGGTCAGAGCGTAGGACGAGACAGGCGCGGCGCAAGGCCTCGGCGCTGGCGGAACCCTTCGGTGTCAGATCGACGGGATCCCAAATGGAGCCCGAACCCCCGGCGAAGCGGGTCATCGATTCCAATACCGGCGGCACGCCCTGCGACAAGACGCACCAGAATCGGAACGTCTCCAGCGCTACGCTCCCGGTAGAGCCCCGGCGCGACGGCGCGAGAAGAGACCGCGAACGGGGAGACCGCCGACAACGCTAGCGATCGCCCGCTTTGGGATGCGCCGGCAAGGAGAACGGTCGCGTATTCCCCGGCGCTTCCCATCGTCGAGGCGGGCGTGTTTCCGCTCCGCCGTTATGCTTCCGCGGACGCCCATCCTGTTCCGACCGGACTAAGGCAGCGCGAACACCACCAGCGCGTCGGAGCCCGCGGGCGCCGGATCGTCGAGCGCGCTCAACCCCGCGGCCACAATCGCGACATACTGTTTGCCGTTCTTGCCGAGATAGGTGATTGGCACAGCGTGGGCGCTCATGTCGAGCTTGGTACCCCACAGCTCATGGCCGGTTCTCGAATCGAAAGCCCGGAAGCGGCGATCGTTGGTGGCCCCGATGAACACCAGGCCGCCGGCAGTTGCGATCGGACCGCCCATGTTGTTGCGGCCGGTATGCTGCTTCGCTTGTGGCAACTCCGCGGTGATTCCCAGCGGCACTTCCCAGGCGAAGTCGCCGGTGTACCCATTCACGGCGATGAGCCGGCCCCACGGGGGTTTCTGGCACGGCCAGGCGTGTTCGCCACCGCCGGCGACGTTGCCAGAGCGCGGATTGCCTTCAGCCCACTGAAAGCGCGAGGTCGGGCCGAGCACGCTGTTGCGGTCGTACGGCACGGGCGCTCCGTCGGCCTTCTTTTCCACCCATCCGATGCTGGCCTCGTCCGATGCATCGGTTGGCTCCACGCGTTAGGATAACAGTCTCGAGTGAGCCGGCGAGGGCGCAGCCTTAGGCCACGCTAGTCGGCCGGCGGTTCCGCATGGTCTGCGGTGTGGTGACGTAGCGGGACGTTGCGCAGCAGCACGTTCAGCACGATAGCGGCGGTCATGATCACGGCGCTCGAGAGGAAGATCAGTTGCAAACCGTGCACCAGGGCCGTCCGAACGTTCCCGAATAACAGGTGCAGCAGGGCCGTGCCTCCAGGATATTTGCCGAAAGCGGCTTCCAGCTGAGGCCGGATATGCGCCAGCATCAACGGATTCGAGAAAGGCGGCAGGGCAATCGATGGCGTTCCCGGCGGCACGCCCGCGAGGAAGTCGCGATGATAGTTCGTGAGCAGGACGCTCCCGAAAATCGCCACGCCCAGCGTGCTGCCAATCTGGCGGAAGAAGGTGGTCGACGCGGTCGCGGCGCCCATGTGCTTGCGCGGAGCCACATTCTGCACGGCCACGGTGTACACCGGCATCAACAAGCCCATCCCGATTCCTGAGATCACCATATTGCGTACGACTTCAAAATGCTCGGTACCCGCGTCCATCCGCGCGAACAGGATCATCCCCACGGCGATCAGGATCGATCCGGCCACGGCCTGCGGCTTGTAAGTTCGCAAGCGCAGATTCATTTGGCCGGTGAAGATGCTGCCTCCCACCGAAGCCATCAGCAAAGGCGTGAGCAGATTGCCGGATTGGGTTGCGGATACCCCCATGACGCCCTGCATGAACAAGGGCAGGTAAATGATCACTCCGAACATGCCCATGCCGAGCACGAACACGGCCAACGACGACAAGCTAATAACCGGGTTGCGAAACAGCGACAGCGGCAGCATGGGCTCGATGGCCTTGGTTTCGGCATACAGAAAGCCAGAGAGCATCACCGCGGCGACGAGCAGTAATGATTCCACGCGAACCGAAGTCCAGCCGTAGTCAGTGACCCATGTGAGCGCCAACAGAAGCGGAACCATGCACCCGATGAGCGAGAAGACGCCGGCCCAGTCGATGCGCCGGTGGATGCCATGCGGGCGCCAGTACGGGAAGTAACGGTAGATGGCCGCGATGGCAATCAAGCCCACCGGCAGGTTCACGTAAAACACCGCTCGCCAAGAGATCTGATCGGTCAGCCAGCCGCCCAGAGTCGGGCCGAAGATCGAAGCCAGCCCGTAGGTGGCCGCAAAAAATCCCTGATATTTTCCGCGTTCGACCGGTGAAAAGATGTCGCCGATGATGGTGAAGGCCAGGCCCATCATCATGCCGCCGCCCAATCCCTGCAGCCCGCGAAACAAAATCAGCTGGTTCATGCCGTCGAAGGGAAGCGGCAAACTGCCGGAAGCGCCGCACAGCGCGGACGTGAGCACGAAACTGGCGGCCCCGATCAGGAAAAACCATTTGCGGCCGTAAATATCCGACAATTTGGCGAAGATCGGAACGGCAATGGTCGAAGAAAGCAGGTAGGCGGTCGACACCCAGGGGTAGCGATTGAAGCCGGAAAGTTGCGCGATGATCCGCGGCTCGGCGGTGCCGACGATGGTCTGATCGAGCGAGGCCAACAACACGCAGAGCAAAAGCCCGCCCATCGTGCCCATCAGCTGCGGGCGCGTAAGCCGAACTAACCCCGAAGTTTGAAATGCGGTCTCGACCGCGGAGGCCATCTATCGATCTTACACTACGGCTGCTTGGCAGCCCTCCAGCGCGCCTCTATTCGTACCGGAGCGCTTCGATCGGGTCGAGCAGCGCCGCTTTGCGGGCCGGATAGTAGCCGAAGAACACGCCGACCAGTGCTGAGAACACAAAAGCCAGCGCGATGGCCGTCGGGCTGACCAGCGTGTTCCAGCCGGCGAAGTGCGAGATCAAGGCCGATGCCGTTACTCCGACGAGGATCCCCGCGATTCCGCCCAGGATCGACAGTGTGACTGCCTCCACGAGGAATTGAGCGAGCAGGTCGCGCGTGCGGGCTCCGATGGCGATGCGCAGACCGATTTCGCGCGTACGTTCCGTCACCGAAACGAGCATGATGTTCATGATCCCAATGCCGCCCACTACCAGCGACACCGACGCAATCGCGCCCAGCAGGATCGACATCACGCGCGCGGAACTTTCCTGCGCAGAGAAGACATCCGAAAGGTTGCGGACGGTGAAATCGTCGTCTTGTCCGGGCTGGATACGGTGGCGCTGGCGAACGAGCGCTTCGATCTCGCTCTGCGCCTCGTCCATGGAATGGGCGTCGACGGCCTGAACCATGATGGCGCCGATGGACCCGGCGTTGGCCTGGCTGGCCCCCACCACTTGGCGCTTGGCGGTGGAGATCGGGATTAGAATCACATCGTCCTGGTCCTGGCCCGTCGGCGACTGGCCTTTGGTGCTGAGCACCCCGTCCACGGTAAAAGGCACGTTCTTGATCCGGATTGTTTGGCCGGTGGGATCGGCGGAGCCGAAGAGATTTTGCGACACGGTCCCGCCGA
>JAGWQP010000170.1 GCA_028876805.1 Acidobacteriota bacterium
TCAATAGAAAATGAGAGGCTGACGTTTTGCTCCAGCAAGCGGAAGCTCGGGTGCTTCGTCAGGTGCTCCAGATTGCGGCGGCTTCCAGTCAGAAAGTTGTCGAGCCCCACGACCCTGTGACCTTTCGCGAGCAAGTGGTCGCAGAAATGCGACCCGATAAACCCCGCGACCCCGGAAACAGCGATGCGCACGCCACCTCCTCCAGCAATCATTCTAGCGAAGGCCGCCACTCCACCCGTGTTACCTTTGGGTCATGATCGAGGCTTGGTGGCCTGGGCGCATCGCGCTCGTCGTGCTGCTGGTGGCTTCCGTGTCTGGGTTCTGGTGGCGGTTTCGGCGGGTGTTGGGGATCATCCGCGGCGCGCGGCGTACCTCTGATTTCGCGGTTTCTCCGCTGGGCCCGCGCATCCTTCAGTGGCTCTGGGAAGTGGGCTTGCAAGGGAAAGTGATTGCGCAGAGACCGCTGCCGGGTTTAGCGCATGCGTTGGTGTTCTGGGGCTTCTGCGCCTTCGCGCTGATCACCGTCAATCACCTGGCCTCCGCCTTCGGCGCCGGCTTCCTCTCCCGCGCCGGCGGCTTCGGGCAGCTCTACTTCGGATTCGTGGCGGTGTGGGCCGTAGCCGTGGGGGTCGCCATCGCCGGCCTCTTTGTGCGACGTTTTTTCGTGCGGCCGGTTTGGCTCGGTCCGCTATCGCTCGAATCCGGTGTGATTGCGCTGCTGATCCTCGCCCTGATGATCACGTACCTGGCGGGGCTCTGGTTTGTCGAAGGCGGGCTGGGATCCCGCTGGAGTTGGTGGCTGCACACAGTGACTCTGCTGATCTTCCTGCCACTCATTCCCCACACCAAGCACCTGCACCTGGTGCTCAGCCCGCTGACTGTGTTTCTGCGGCGGGCCGGCTTCAGCCGGATTCCGCCCCTCGTCGGGGACGAAGACTTCGGGCTTATCGCGGGTAAGGACGTCACGCGCATCGACGTCCTCCAGGCCTATAGCTGCGTTGAGTGCGGGCGCTGCACGGAGCATTGCCCTGCCTACAACACCGGCAAGGTCCTGAACCCCAAACAGATCATTCTCGGCCTGCGCGGGTATTTGAATGAACACGGCACGCGCGGCGAAGGACCGCTGCTTGGCCCGTATATCTCCGAAGAAGCCGCCTTCCAGTGCACCACCTGCGGCAGTTGCGAGTTCCAGTGCCCGGTCGGCATTCAACACTTGCCCGTGATCATCGGGTTGCGGCGCGGCGCCGTGAACACTGGAAAGTGGGAGGACCAATATGGCACCAAGCTCTTCCTCAACCTCGAGCGCCACGGCAATTCTCTGGGCTTGCCGGGGAGCGAACGCCAGAAATTCATCGAAGCGAACGCGCTGCCGCTCTACGACGCCACCCAGGAATACTGCTTGTGGCTGGGCTGCATGGGCGCTTATGATCCGCAAGGCCGCGAAATCGTGGCGGCACTCGCGCGCGTGTTGCGCTACCTCGGCGTCAGCTTCGGTGTGTTACGCAAGGAAAAATGCACCGGCGATCCCGCCCGCCGCTTGGGCAACGACCTCGCCATATCGCAGGTGGCCGAGGCCAACCTGGAAACTTTGCGCGACGCGAGGGTGAAGCGGTTGGTTTCCATTTGCCCGCATTGCGTGCGCACCATCGGCCAGGACTGGCGCGAGTTCGGCGGCGTCTTCGAGATCGAGCATCACAGCGAGCTACTGGCCCGCTTCGAATCCCGCTTGCCTCCGCTGTCCGGCGCAAGGGAAAGAGTCGTATTCCACGATCCCTGCTACTTAGGGCGTTATCGCGGCGTGTACGATTCGCCGCGCGCCGTCATCGCTCGCCAGGGGGAGTCGATTGATCCACCGCGCGCGCGCGAGCGCTCATTCTGCTGCGGCGCCGGCGGCGGACAGATGTTTCTGGGCGAGGAAAAGGGCAAGCGAGTCAACGTGGCGCGCGCCGAAGAACTGGCCGCCACGGGCGCGCCCGTGATCGCCACGGCCTGCCCCTTCTGCCAGACGATGCTGCGTGACGGTCTGGGAGCGGTGGCGCAGCCGCCGCGCCTGTTCGACATCGCGCAGATCGCCGCCGCCTCCCTACCGCTCGCGCCGGGAGAACAAACCGGGCGATAGGTTATAATTACAATCTGGCGCTGTTGATTGCGCCGAATATCTGCACACCGTGGCGGACAAGGGCGCGTAGCTCAATTGGCAGAGCAAGTGACTCTTAATCACTAGGTTGAAGGTTCGATTCCTTCCGCGCTCACCACTCATTCAAAAGAGTTTGGTAGATCACTGAACAGACCCAGAAATAGAGGCGGTAGCCACGGCGTCGGAATCCGTCTTTCCGGCGGCTGTCTCAATTGGCTGAGCGGGCTCCGTCAGGATGTCGTCCATTTTGGCGGCCACCTCCTCCAGCATGACTGGAATCACGTGGCTGTACGTATTCATCGTCAGGCTGATGGAGGAGTGGCCGAAAATCTCCATGACGAGCCTGGGCTGGACCCCTTGGGCGAGTAGCAGAGTTGCGGCCGTGTGCCGGAGATCATGAAAGCGGATCTTCGGAAGTCCCGCCAGTGCCGCCAACCTTTGAATCCGATGATTGAGGTTGCTGGAATCAATTGGCGTTCCGATTCTTGTGGCAAAGACCAGGCCCCATTCCTGCCATCACCTCCCTGCAAGCCTCTTCTCATCAGCCTGCCTTTCCTAGTGGACGTCGAGCACAGACACTGCCACTGCGGAAGCTTGATGGTCATTCGGCTCTTCTTCGTTTTGGGTTCAACAAGACATGGCTTACCGTCAATGCGCTGCAATTTGGCGCCGACGGACAGGAAGCCCGTACACAGATCAACTTCCTTCCATCGAAGTCCAAGGATTTCTCCTTGGCGCAATCCGAGCGCGACAGCCACCGTGAAGAGCGCTTCCTGGCGATTTCCCTTAATTAACCGCCGCCAGGAACGCGCGAACCTGCTCCGGCGTGTACGGCGAGATCTCCGAGTGCGGCACCTTGGGGGATCGGCCAGAGCCGCTGCGTTGCGTGCCACTAGAGCATCCCGAAGGGCTTGGTTGAGCCCTTTCCTTAGCACGGCGCGGCAATACTGAACCGTGCGACACTCGATATGGTGGATCGCCCGGGCACATGGCGCGTGTTTCTGCTGATAGCCATCACGGTGGCAGTGTATCGTTGGCTCGGCGTAGGCGCCTCTCTCATCGCCATTCTTGGCTTTATGTTATGCGAGTTGTTCATACCGCCTCTTCGACACAGGAAGTTCCCGGACCAGGATAAGCAGGTGGTGGACAACGAGTTGGGTATTTTAGGGAACGCCTACCGGGAAGACGAGCCCGATTTGAGCCCGCTCTGAAGGTGGGACGCAACGATCCTTGTCCGTGTGGCAGTGGGGCGAAATACAAGCGGTTCTGCGGTCGCGCATCA
>JAGWQP010000171.1 GCA_028876805.1 Acidobacteriota bacterium
ATCTAAGATACCCATTTGCTCCATAGCGTCCAGATTTTCCAATGATAAACTGGAAAGACCTTCTGTCATTATTTTAGCCTCCTCGCTGTTTAGGGTGGGTTGGGTAACGCATAGGTAGATTTGGCTCGGCGCCGGGGTCTGCATCGCCGGGACAGTGGGCACTGGGTGCGCGGCTTGAGAAGAAGGGTCCGGCACCGGTAGGGCACCGGACCTCATCACCGTGCGCGGTCATCGTCGTCCCCGGCTGTACCGCGCAACCACCATACACCGGTACACTGGGGACATCATCGTGCGTTAAATATCCCGGGGGTTTGGGGGCAGCGCCCCCGATCCGATCCTTGATGACCGCGGCCACGCCGCTCGGGAGGAGGAGCTGCGATGCGTGACACCGACTTGTTTGGGATGGCGCTGGGCATCGAGCCGCCGTGGGTGGTGACGAAGAGCGAATTCGACGCCGCGGCCAAGCGGCTGGACATCCACCTGGACTTCGCCCGGGGTAGCCGGTTCGCCTGCCCGGAATGCGGCGCTGCGGGCTGTCCGGCCTACGACAGCGAAGAGAAGACCTGGCGGCACCTGAACTTCTTTCAGCACGAAGCCTACCTGCATGCGCGGGTGCCTCGGGTCACCTGCAAGGGGTGCGGGATCAAGCAGGTACCGGTTCCCTGGGCGCGGTCGGACAGCGGCTTTACGCTGCTGTTCGAGGCGTTGGTCATGGCCATGGTGCAAGCAATGCCGGTGGCCGTTGTCGCGCGGATGATCGACGAGTGGGACACCCGGCTGTGGCGGGTCATCCATCACTACGTCGAAGCGGCTCGCGACCGCGCCGATCACGCCGAGGTCACCCGTGTCGCCTTCGACGAGACCGCTTCGCGGCGTGGCCACAACTATGTGAGCCTGTTCGTCGATCTGGTTCGCCGCCGCGTTCTGTTTGTCGCCGAGGGCAAGGATGCCGGCACGGTCGATGCCTTCGCCACCGACTTGGCGGCCCATGGCGGAAATCCCGAGGCCGTCGCCGAGGTGTGCATCGACATGAGCCCGGCTTTCGTCGCCGGCACCGCGCAAAGCCTGCCCAACGCCCAGATCACCTTTGACAAATTCCATGTCGTCAAGCTGATCAACGAAGCCGTCGACGCGGTTCGCCGGGCCGAACAGAAGAGCCGCGCCGAACTGAAGAAGAGCCGCTACCTCTGGCTCAAGAACCCGCGCAACCTGTCTCAGCGCCAGCGCGCCCAGTTGGATAGCCTCTCCGCCTCCAACCTCAAGACCGGGCGGGCCTACCGCATCCGCCTGGCCTTCCAGGAGCTCTACGTCCAGCCCGCCAAGAACGCCGAGGCGTTCCTCAAGAAATGGTACTGGTGGGCCACCCACAGCCGCCTGCCGCCGATCATCGAGGCGGCACGCATGGTCAAACGCCACTGGGACGGCATCCTCCGCTGGTTCCACAGCAAGATCGCCAATGGCATCATAGAAGCCGTCAACAGCCTCGTCCAAGCCGCCAAAGCCAAGGCCCGCGGCTACCGCTCCACCCGCAACCTGAAGGCGATTATCTATCTAATCGCCGGCAAACTGGAACTCGCCTTACCCACATAAGTCAGCGAAGAGCCAACTTATTTAGTTCCATCATTGTAATATAGTCGGGGTATCTTGTGCTGAAGCCGCCAGTGTCGAAGGGAAATATTCGTTTGGCTTTGTCAATATTGTACTCAAATATAAAACATACCGGGAGTTCCCATTCAGCGGCTTCTCCTTTTGTTTCCCACTTATA
>JAGWQP010000172.1 GCA_028876805.1 Acidobacteriota bacterium
AGGTAGCGGTCCAAGATCAACTCGTGGGCTGCCTGAGCGCCATCACTGAACTCGGACCTGTTCATATTTCCGTTGCCAAACAAGCTGTCGAACCGGTCTGATACCGCTTCTTCGTACGCCGAGAAGGGTGGCGTATAGCGGGCTGCAACGGCCTTTTGGAGCTGCCGGAGGAATGCGATCGGCTGATGCGCGATGAGGTCGTCGGCCGTCGTCTTGAAAGGTACGGCGAAGAGGATCTCTGGCAGGATCTTAGTCGCGCCCCCGCGGCGATCTTCGCGATAGTCGCTAAGGGTCTGACTCTTGAGTGACCTGCGGAACGCTTCGGCTTGTGCGATCTGGTTCTCGCCGGTTGGGGTGAATTTGTCCGCCCGAAAGGCCAAAAACGAATAGTTGAGAGGCAACGTGATGGGAGTGACTCCGCTGGGAAGCGTGCCTGTAAATCCTCCGGGTCCAATGAGGGCATAGCTTCCCGGCGTCTTCGGGATGCTCGCGCTCGCCGGGAGGAGATCGCCGTAGGGGTCCAGCATCAGTATCGAAAAATTTACGGAAGGAAATGAGGGCCTGGTCGGGATGGTTACGACCACCGGCTCCGCGCTAAGGTCGAGGAAACTACTGGCGTAAAGCGTGTCGACGTTTACCGCCACCGCAAAGTGGTAGATCGGGGAAACCCGGTCAGATCCGACGAGGTGGTTGGTGTTGAGAGTCCCCAACAGCCGCTGATAGTACGTGAACCATAACGGGTAGAATTGAGCGACGTACGCGACTGTCGTATCAAATGGGCTCAGCTGGGAGACGGCTTCTGCGTTCCCAGCGATTGCGTCAGGATCCACAACGGTTTGCGCCCCCCCTGGGGAGATGCTGGCGGTCATTCCGAGACCGGTGGAAAGCGCCGATACCAAGCAAAGTCGGCGCAGATAATCGTAAACTCGAAGCCGTTCGTTCTTCATGGCGAGTCTCTCCTGAACTTTTAGCTTACTGGCGCAGTTGGTGGTTCGCGGACGGCCTGGCTGGCGATCCGTGCGCCCGCCGCGCCAAACGCGACTTAGGGTAACGAAATGGGCCCGGAGACGGGGTGCATGGCGCAGAACTCTTCGTCGCCTTGACCGGCCTGCGTCAAAAACGCGGTGTGCGGTGGAACCGCAGTGCCGGCCAGCGATTCTCCGATCGGACAGTGACAGGTCACTACCGGCGCATTGTTCATATAAGTCTGCGAGTCGCAGAGGAAGCTAAAGCAGTTGACCAATTGATTTCCGAGACCGAGGCGCTTCGGGCAAAAAAGCGGCGGTGCTGGCGCCGGCACCCAGTCGGTGAGCGCCTGCGGAATGTTCGGTCTGGGCTGATAAGTCGACCAGATTGTATCCGGTCTCGGCGGCTCGCAGGAACCTTGCATGTTGCCTCCGGCCAAATTGGCGATCGACGGACCGAGAACGACCGGACACGTACAGTCCGCCTCCGGGAACGTCGCAGTGCCGCCGGTTGCGGTTTTGACCGTGATCTGCTTCCCGGTCGGCGTGCAGGTCGAAGCAGCGCAGAGCGCGAAATATCCGTGGCAAATCTGGAAATCGTACACCTCTGCAGCTCCGCCGGATCGCGCTGTCGGCGGCGCAAACAAGAGGAGCACGGCAGCCAGGCCGAGTACTATCTTTGAGAAGGTGTTGCCGCGTACGGCTGATGTTTCCATTTCCTCCCCCCATTATAAGGTTAACGCGTTGCGGAACGGCGGCTTTTCGCCCTCGGCGAATAGCACAACTTATGGGTTCCGACAAGCGATCTGCGCTTCCGTGGTGGCCTGATGTTGGCCCTGTTCTCCTACGGCCGGTGCTCTAATTCGCGCACAACTTGGATTAGCACGCGACGGGTTGCCTCCATGAAGCGGTCACATTCGCTCGCTCCGATCGGCGTCGCCCCGTGCCGCTCCTCTCATTTCTGGCGCGGCAAAATCACTGGTTCGGGGCATCTTAGCCGGTTCTCAACGGCCAGCCCGAGCGGCGGCTGCCGGTTCGGTGAAGAGGACTTTTACCGGGCGACTTGCAACGGGCAGGATGCGCCGTAAGCGGTCACACGACCACGCCAGCGGGAGCGGCTCAATCTGACCCAAGTCGGAGCGAGTCAGCCCATCGAAAGGTCCCGAAAGCGGACGCTTGAAGCTTCCGCAGCCTGTTAAGGTCGGACACCCAGGCCGGGCCAACAAGGCGGTGCCCGCCGGATGGATACGGCGTATCGTGGATGCGCGTTTCGCAATGCAGTGAAAGGTGGCGAACATGGGTAGGCTCGACGGCAAGGTTGCAGCGGTGACGGGCGGAGCATCGGGGATCGGCGAGGCGACGGTCAGGCGTTTC
>JAGWQP010000173.1 GCA_028876805.1 Acidobacteriota bacterium
GAGCGCAGTGGTGCTCGACTGGCCGCCATCAACGCCAAGGAAGAGTCTCATCGCCGGAAAGAAAATTGTAGCGCCGGCATCACCATTGCCGCCATGCTCTTGCAGGGATTCACGATTGGGCACGCTCCGCCCGATGGGCTCTTGGATCACCCTCTGCGACCTTTGGCGCGCCGGGCTGCGCGGCGTTAAACAGGTCTGGCACGCCCCTGAGGAATACCCCTGGCAGGAAACAAAGCTCTAGCGCCGCGCGGAAAAAGACATGCGGGCGGCTGGAGCCACCAGCCGCCCGAGTTGGCGGAAGTTTTGGGGATTAGCCGTTTTTTGAAGTGGGGTGTTCGACGCGGAGATGGTTGATGATGGGTCCGAAGCTCAGGCCGGCGCCGGCTGCACGCATGCCGGCCACTTGTTTTTCGAAATTGTTGTTCACCACGCCTTCCAACGTCACATGGCCGCGGTCCACAATGATGTGGATGGGCGGAATGGCCTGGATCGCATATCGGGACAATGTGGTATCTCGGTATATCGCGCGCGCCACTTCGAGTCGCAACTGGTTGTCCATCGGCGATAGCGGCAGGACTCGCAATTGGTTGGTGACACTGGTCACGCCGGGAATCTTTTGAACAATATGGCCGAGGTCCGACTTCTTATAAGGCTCAGTCACAGCTCCGTTCAATACGACGCTTCCATTGGACACTCGGAAGTCGATCTGGTCCCAAATCCAATAGTGGGGGTACGTCAGAACCTCATGTCGCACCTGCTTCGCAATCGCGGTATCGGTTCGTGGAGCCGTCACGTTCGGGCCGGCGGCCGCCCCGGCAATTCCCGCACTCAACACGAGGGCCGCGACCGCCAGCAGTGCCCTCTGAATTCGTGCCTGCATCTCTGAATCCTCCTGCTTATTAGACCGAACGACATCCTCCAAACGGTGCACTCCGTTATGTAAAGAGTTCGTAAAGTTACAGCCGAAATTGCCGTCAGGCGGTTTTGTCGGGAGCGTAGCAGAGCGAGCTCAGAAGGCATTGCGCGCACCTCGGATTCCTGGCTACGCAGAGGGCACGGCCGTGCAGGATCGTCTGGTGGGAAAATAGTATCCATTTTTCTTTGGGAATGACTTGCATCAAATCCCGTTCGATCTTCACTGGGTCGGTGTTGCGGGTGAGGTCGAGCCGGCGCGTAATGCGCTGCACGTGCGTATCCACCACCACGCCGGATGCAATCCCGTAGGCGGTCCCCAGCACGACGTTGGCGGTCTTGCGGGCGGCGCCAGGGATGGTTAATAGTTCTTCCAAGGTGCGCGGCACTTGGCCCGAGAACTCGCTCACCACCTTCTTTGCGGCGCCCACAATAGACTTTGCCTTATTGTTGAAGAAACCGGTGCTACGTATGTCATTTGCCAGAACTTCTGGGCGAACCGAAGCAAAGTCTCGGGGGGTTGGATACTTCGCAAACAGGCCCGGCGTCACCAGGTTGACGCGCTTGTCGGTGCACTGAGCCGAGAGGATCGTGGCCACCAGCAGCTCCCAGGGGCTGCGGTGCTCGAGCGCACAGCGAGCGTCCGGATACATTCGATCGAGGCCGCGCAAGATTTCCGCGACGCGCTGCTGCCTCGCGGCTGCCGTCTGGGGACGCTTCGCAGAAGCTCGGACTCTCCTGCGTCCGGCCGTCTTCTTTGGCTGGACTCGGGCCTTCACTCTGACGATTATGGCATTGATTACTGCGGAGCCGTCACTTGCAGATCGGCGGTCACGTTTTGCCAGTCCGGCAACTCGTAGATCTTGAGCTTGGTGTTGAGCGGCGCGGTAAGCTCCTGGGAAGCCTGTGGCCTAATGTTGGTCGAGAACGAAAAAGTCCCAACCGCGTCTTCTTCCGATCGCTGGGTTCTTCCCCAGATGGTCACGTTGCCGGCAAGGCCGGTGACGTCGGCGTCGGAATGATTGGTCAGACTGAATTTGACTACGGGCCGTTTCTTGGCGTCTTCGCTGAAACGAACGCCGGAGATTTCGATGTACTTTTGCATCGGATTGGTTTTGGCGCCGGGCTTAGCGGCCGGGCTTTCCACGTTGGGCGACGAGACGCTCGTCGCGTGACTGCTGCGAAAGTATCCGACCGCCCAATAGACGCCTGCGCCCAGCCCGATGAAAGCTAGACTGGACAAGATGGTCAGCAGCCACGTAGGCAATCCCTTTCGCCGCGGAGCCGTGTAGGGCGGCATGGTCCCGCGAGGTTGCGGCTGGGCGGATGAGGGCCGCGAGGCTTCGACAGGTGTCTCCCTCGCCGCCGCGGGCGCGGCTTCGGCGCTCCTGGAGGCGCAGTTCGGGCACTCGCTGTAAGCCGGAGGCACTTCGCGCCCGCACTGCGGGCAGATCCATGTGAACATGAGTTCGCCTTCCTTTTACTGTACCGCCGCCTGAATTCCAGCGTACGAGACCATGCGGCCGGCAGCCTCCCGGTCGCGCCGGTACGAATGAAACTCCGCGGCTCCGCACATGGTGCAGAGGTTCGATCGATAGATGCGCCGCGCCGTTACGCCGGCTTCAAGCAACTGCGCCCGATTGGCTTCGGCCAAGTCAATGTGCGCGTGGCCATTCTCTCCGAACTGCCCGGCGACCTCCGGCCCCACTTGGTAGCAGCACTTCCCGATTCCCGGGCCTATGGCGGCGTGAAGGTCGGCGGCCTTGGATCCGAAGCGTGCGTGGAGAGCCGCCACGGCGTGGCGTGCGATTCCCGCCACCGTGCCGCGCCAGCCGGCGTGCACCGCGGCCACCGCGCGGCAGCGTTCGTCTACCAGCAGGATCGGCAGGCAGTCAGCCGTCCGGACCGCGACCGACACGCCGGGCGTGTTCTCGACAAGAGCGTCGCCCTCTCCGATGAGGCCGGTTCGCCCTTCCGCAGCCAGGCAGGTGGCGGAATGAACCTGCTTCAGCAAGGCGAGACGGCCCATCAGGGCCGGAACGTTTACCAGACGCGTGCCGAAACCATGCTCCAGCCACGCCAGCCCATCCAGTTCCGGCACGCGGTAGATGTTTCGGGAGTCTTTGTAGAACACGGTTAAGCGGGGTTGTGAATCTGCGCGATCTTCACCTGTTGCTTGAAGTTTTCCTGCATCGATTCATCCAGCCGTATGTCGGTCGGAAGTTTCACGGCGCGGTCATCCGGTTCGGCGTAAGACGGCTCGCCCGCACAACCACACGCGCCCGTCGAGATGTACCATTGGGCATCGGACATCTGGTCACAGGTGCGCCCGAGCACGGGCAATTTGAAAGCGACAGCCCCGGCCACGATCATCAAGTCGGACTGCCACGGCCCGAGCGGGAAGACCTCGGTGCCGAACCAGGCGATATCGAAGCGCGAGGCCGGAGTGCCGAGCATTTCGATGGCACAGCCGGCCGGGCCGAAGGTAGGCGGCCACAGGGCTGACGGGCACGCCCGCTTACCGACAAAATCGACCAACGTCGCGGTCTTGTTCAGCTGGTACCGGTTGTGAAGGAAACAAGCCATTGGGCGTCGGGTCACCTCAAATCGCATTCTAGCATCGCGCCAAGAGGCCGAGAGTGGCAGGTCGCAGTGCTCCGCCCCCTCGCCACTCGATCGTCGCCTACGCCCGTTGGGCTGACTATCGGTCAGGCCGAATGGCGACTGGCGCACGCTTGGAGTGTAGAGAATCGGGCGACAAGCCGGCTGCGGTCATCGACAACATTCCCCAAGTTTTCTCTGTGGCGAGCGCCCTCGAGAGGGCTGGGTTCAAGGGAAGCTTTAATGGTATACACGAGACCGGCAGTGGTATACAGGAGACCGGCAAATGGTATACAGGAGGAATGCTTCGAACCATCACCCGCTTTCTTTCCCTGACCCTCGTGTCCTCGGCGGCGTTCGCGGCCGACACTCCGACCGTTGGTCAGACGCTCGACGGCCAGTTCCGGAACGCGGAGCGCGAGATCATCGGCCTGGTCGAGGCCATGCCCGCCGACAAGATCAATTTCACCCCCTCCGGCCTCGACATCAAAGGCGCGGAGTTCGAGACGGTTCGCACGTTCGGCCAGCAGGCGAAACACCTTGCGACGTATATCTATATCGTTTCGTCGGCGGTGCTAGAGCAGAAGCCCTCCATCGATATCGGCCAAGGCGATGGCGGGCCGGACTCGGTGCGAACCAAGGAACAGATCGTCGAGTACATGCGGGGAGCGTTTGCGTTCGGCCACAAGGCCCTCCAGTCGATCACGGAAAAAAACGAGATGGACCCGGTAGGGCTGATGCCCGGATCGAAAATGGCGCGCATCGCGGCCGGCGTGTTCATGATGTATCACAACTTTGACCACTATGGCCAGATGGTCGTTTACGCACGCATGAACGGAGTGGTCCCTCCGGCCAGCCGGCCACGCTAAGGCGAGCTGCGAAGGCTCAGGCTAACTCCCCCACTTTCCGCAGCTCCAGGACCAGGTCTCCGTCGGTGTCGACCGAGAAGGCCGGCGCGAAGTGCGCGCCCCAGACCATCTCATCGTGGCGGTAGGAGTGACGCGCGATCACCATCTGGTTGAAAGTGTCGTCGTACGCTTTCAACATAATCAGCACCTCGGCCTGCGAGCGGTCGAGGTCCTCGGCCGATTTTCCAAACAGGGGACTATCGCTGTCGATCGGATGCACCACCGTCCAGGTGAGCGGTAGAAAGAGCACCTTGTCGCGCTCCAGCTTTAGGATCGAGTAGGAGCGGCGAGAGTTACCGCCCTGTCGGTCGACCGTCATCAGCATAACGCGTGCCTCCAGTTCCATCAGGGAGTTGGTACGTCGGTTGACCACGCGGAACTCTAGCGCGGTCCCATCCTGATACGGGCTGACAAGAAGGTTCTCACTGAAGCCGAGCTTCGCCGAGGGGCGCGACACGCGCCCGAACAGCAGGCCGGTGGCCAAGGCGAAGCCTAGGACCCCTACCACTGCTTCCGCCGAGGCCAGAATATTCGCGCCCAGGCCCACGGGTGCGATATTGCCGTAACCCACCGTGGTCAGCGTGTGCGCGCTGAAGAAAAAATCGTTCCAAAAGCGATGAAGCAGGTCCGGTGCGGCGGCCCCCTGCAACTGGCCGGGAGTCAGCCAGTAGTACGCCGCGGCAAACAGCGTATTCACTACCAGGTAGCCGAAGAAGAGCGCGCCCAGAAACCTCGGCCAGCTCATGTTGATCAGCTGCAGGTAGGGATGGAAGTCGCGCCAGGTGGTACCGTTGCGGTGGACGTTGAAGCTGCCGTCCTTGTTGATGATGCGCCGCAGCGGCCCCGCAAATTGTTGGGTCAGGCCGGGATCGTAGGTCGGGGTTTGCATACTTCTCCGATGGTAGGAGATCGGCCGGCCGCGCGGCGAGGCCGTTCACGGTACGATGAACTCGAATGGCCGACCGCACGCGCGAGCGCCTGATCGAAATGCGCAACGGATTGCTGAAGCTTCACAAGACTCTGCTCGATTCTGAACGGGCGGTCTATGAGCGCGATGTGGCGCGCATCTCTTCGACCGGGCAGTATCTCAACCTGGTGTTGGATGACCCCTGGTTTGCATGGCTGCACGAGCTCTCGCAGTTCATTGTTCTGGTGGATGAGACCTTGGACTTCGAAGATCCGGCCACCGAAGCGGATGCCGAGCGACTGATCGCCCGGGCGCGTGAGCTGGTGTCGCCTTCGGAAAATGGTTCGGTTTTCGCACGCCGCTATTTCGAGGCCATGCAGCGCGATCCCGGTGTGGTGCTGGCCCATCGCGACATGATGCGGGTGTTCGCATCGCTGTCGTGACCTGGCATCGCTCGATGATCTTCGAGATGGCTTCCGGCGCTGCTCTGGCGATCTGGCTTTACTTGCTGTTGGGGCGCGGCGGCTTCTGGCGCATGCGCGACTCGGCGATCACCACCTCACCGCCCTTCCCTGCCCTTTCGGTCCCTGTCCCCGCGGTGACGGCCGTGATTCCCGCCCGCAACGAAGCCGACGTTATCGGCCGCTCGGTGGCCTCGCTCGCCGCCCAACAGTATCCGGGCGCGTTCCAAATCGTGGTGGCCGATGACGAAAGCATCGATGGCACTGTGGTTGCGGCTCGCTCAGCAGCAGGCTCGGAGCGACTGACGGTCGTCGAGGCCCCTTCTTTGCCCTCCGGCTGGATGGGTAAACTGTGGGCGATTCACCAGGGTGTACAGGAAGCCCAGCGGCGCGCTCCTGATTACCTGCTGCTCACCGACGCCGATATCGTGCACTCCCCGGCGAACCTGGCAACGCTCGTACGACACGCAGTGAATGGCGGCTACGACCTGGTATCGATCATGGCCACTCTGCGCTGCCAGACCGTGGCCGAACGCGCCCTCATCCCGGCGTTCGTTTTCTTTTTCTTCATGCTCTACCCGCCCAGTTGGATCCGTAGCCCGCGTCATCGAACCGCTGGGGCGGCCGGTGGGTGCATCCTGATCCGCCGGGAAACCCTCGAGCTCATTGGCGGCATCGAGCGCATTCGCCGCGAGCTGATCGATGACTGCGCTCTTGCGCGAGCCGTCAAGCAGGCCGGTGGGCAGGTGTGGCTAGGCCTGAGCTCCACCGTCCGGAGCATCCGCGAGTACGAGACCTTCGGTGCGATCGGGCGCATGATCTCCCGGACCGCTTTCACTCAACTCCGTCACTCGTGGCTGTTGCTTGCCGGAACCCTGGCGGGTCTGGCCGTGATGTATGGCATGCCGCCGGTAGCGGCGCTGGCCGGCAGCCGCCTGGGTGCCGCCGCGTGGTTGCTGATGGCCGTGGTGTACCTGCCGGTACTCCGGTTCTACCGCCGGTCGCCCCTCTGGGCGCTCTTGCTGCCCCTAGTGGCGGTGTTTTATGCGGGCGCAACCGTACATTCGGCCTTGGCCTACCGGCACGGCGCCGGCGGCCTGTGGAAGGGGCGGGTCCAGGATATTTCCAAAGATCGATAGGAAGATCGGGTGGAGTTCTAATGAGGATCGCCAAGCTACTCGTCGGATCATGATTGGTTGCTTGCGCCGCGTCGGCGCCGGTCGCCGCCGGCAATCGCGCTACACTCGACTTCTGATGCCGCGCTGGGTTCCCAATTTGCTCACCATACTGCGACTGTTGCTGGTCCCGTTCGTCATCCGCGCGATTCTAGGCGCACACCACACCCGCGCGCTGGCACTGTTCGCAGTGGCGGCGATTACCGACGTGCTGGATGGCGCTGCCGCGCGGCACTTCGATCTCCGCAGCCAGATGGGCGCATACCTGGATCCGATCGCCGACAAGGCTCTGCTCAGCGGAGTGTTTTTGGCGCTGGCCGCCACCGGCTCACTGCCGTGGTGGGTGGTCGCGATTATCTTTGGGCGGGATATTTATCTTTTGGCCGCGGCTGCGATTCTATTGTGGCTCACCCCGGTGCGGAACTTCGCGCCGAGCTCCTGGGGCAAGACGTCCACGTTCGTGCAGATCGTGACGGCGATCCTGTGGATGGCGCGAAACGTGCTGGGTACGTCTGCAATCGATGCGCTATCTTCCGCGATGTTATGGCCTTGCGCCGCCTTCACCATCGCGAGCGGCCTTCATTACACCTGGCGCGGCGCACACCTGGCGCGCATCGATTGACGTCGTGCGGCTAGAGAGTTAGTCTAGGAGTGAGAACCGGGCTGCTCATGACTCGATATTTGCCAGCACGCTATTACTTGTGGTTCGGAGTAGCAGCGGTAGCACTAACGGGCTTCTCCGGGTGGCTTGGCTGGAGCTGGCCTTGGGCCTATCTTCCCGCCGGCCTGTCGCTTCTCACTGCCGCGGCGTTATTCGCGATGGCCTTCCATCCGCCAATCGAAGTTCATGATGGTTACTTGTCGATCGGCAAGCGTCACATTCCCTGGATGGACATTCGCCGGCTGGATCGCACGGGTTGGATTTCACCTCTGGTCCTGCGCTTGACGTTGTATGATGACACGCGCTTCCTGCTGGTTTATCCCGGCGATCTGGATTCCTGCAACAGCTTGCTCCGCCACCTCCGCCGGTTCGCTAGCGATGCCCTGATCGACGGCATTCCTTACCGTCAATACTGGGGCGAGTTGCTGGCACCGGGCTCCGAGCGCAAGCAGGTTCCCACGACGCGCTACCGGATCCTGCGGCCCGAGGATGAAGCTGAAGTCGAGCGGCTGTATCAACGTCTGAAGACGGTGGGAAACTTGGATCAGAAGAACTCCTCGGACGAGAAGTAAGCTCGTGCCTCAGCCATCGGCGTCCGCCGCCTAGCCCATGGGGAAATTACTGACCCCGCTCGGCAAATACCTGTGGCGTTACCGATGGAGCCTGGCGTTGGGCCTGTTTTGTCTGGTCCTCAAAGACCTCCTGTACGCCGGCCAGCCGCTGATGATCCGCGGCGCGGTCGACGCCCTCCAAGACCGGGGAGCCAATTTGTTCGTGCGTTATGGCTTGTATCTGGTCGCGCTCTCCCTGGCCAAGGGCGTCTTTCAATACTGGATGCGAGTGATCCTCATCGGGGTTTCCCGCGACATCGAATACGATTTGCGCAACGACCTGTTCGCCCATCTGGTCTGGCTCTCGCCGGATTATTACGAGCGCACGCGCACCGGCGACATCATGGCGCGCGCTACCAATGACTTGAACGCCGTCCGCATGATGCTCGGTCCCGGCTTGATGTACTGGACCGAGACCAGCCTCACATTCGCTCTTGCCATCGCGATCATGATCCGGTTCGATTGGCGGCTGGCGATGTTTTCCCTACTGCCCGCCCCGGCCGTGAGCTTGTCGGTAATTTATTTCGGACGCCGTATCCACGCGCGCTTCGAGCGCATCCAGGCCATGTTCTCCGACATCTCCAGCCGCGTGCAGGAAAATCTCTCCGGGGTGCGGATGATCCGCGCCTTCGCCCAGGAAAACGCCGAGTTACGGCGTTTCAAGCAACTCAACCAGCAGTACATTGCGCAGAACCTCAAGCTTGTGCGGATCCAAGGTTTTTTTCAACCGCTGCTGGAGGCGCTGATCGGGCTGACGTTTCTGGTGGTGCTGTGGATGGGTGGCCGACAGGTGCTGCTGGGCCGCATTTCACTCGGCAGCTTTGTAATGTTCAACACATACATGGGGATGCTGGTGTGGCCGATGATCGCGCTCGGCTGGGTGATTAACCTGATGCAACGGGGTAGCGCCTCGCTCAACCGGATCAACCAGATTCTGCACGAGGCTCCTTCGATCCAAGCGTCCGCGGCTGCGAAGCCGCTTCAGGCGGTGCACGGCGAGATCGAATTTCGCGACGTTTCGGTGGACTACGGCAACGGCTCGGCGCTCGCCCGGATCGACCTTCGGATCCACGAGGGCGCAACCATCGCGGTGGTTGGACACACGGGCTCCGGCAAGACCACACTGGTCAGCTTGGTTCCGCGCCTGATGGATCCCACTTCCGGGCGAATCCTGTTGGACGGCGCCGATCTGCGCGAACTGGATCCGGCCGCGGTCCGGCGGCAAATCGGGTTTGTCCCGCAGGAAACGTTTCTGTTCAGCGCCACCGTCTCAGAGAACATTGCCTTCGGCGTGGAGGGCGCCACCGCCGCCGAGATCCGCAGCGCTGCCGAAATTGCCGGGTTGGCCGCTGACATTGAAGGGTTTCCCGAAGGCTACAACACCATGGTGGGAGAGCGCGGGATTACGCTTTCCGGCGGGCAGAAGCAACGCACCGCCATTGCCCGCGCGATTCTGCGCAATCCGCGCATTTTGATTCTCGACGACGCCCTTTCCAGCGTGGACACCCTCACCGAAGAACGAATTCTGAACCACCTGGCCGATGTGATGCGCGGGCGCACTGTTATCCTGATTTCGCACCGTGTCTCGACCGTTCGCCAGGCTGACCGAATCGTGGTTCTGGAGAAGGGTTCGATCGTCGAACAAGGCACGCACACCGAACTCATGGACATGGGCGGCTACTACGCATCGCTCTCGCAGAAGCAGATGCTCGAAGAAGAGCTGGAAGCTATTTAGGAGGTACCGGACTACTCTACCCTACCGGTCTGGCGACCCGGGCCACGACCGGCGCATAGAGATCGGCTAACTGGGAGCGGATCGCGTGCCATGGCTCGGTCATCGACGCCACCACCGAGCGCATCAAGGCACATGCCAGGGCATGCACCTGCTCGAGGGCGTGGCCCGCATGACTCCCTCCGGCCGGCCGGGATCGATATTCCAGCTGTAAGGCTGCCCGAAAACCGATCATCGCGAAGCAGGCCCTCGATCGCCGCTAGTGTCATGAGCACCTCCCGGGAAGGGCGCATTTATTATTCTTATAATCAGATGTTTTTACCCTGAAAAGGTCCGGGGGCGCTCAGGACTGGTTGCGCAGCAACGTCCAGGCGAGCGTGATCCACCCGGCGATGAAGGAGACCCCTCCGAACGGCGTGATGGCGCCAAATGTGGGAACGCGGGTGACGGCCAGCAGGTAGAGGCTTCCTGAAAACAGGACGACGCCGGCCAGCAAAAGAGCGCAGATCCAGTCGGCCTGGCGGCCCGTGACGTAGCCGAGCTTGGGCATCAACGAGACAATCAGCAGGCCGAGCGCGTGGAAGAAGTGGTACGTCACCGCGGTTTCGTAAACGCTGGTGGAATACGCGTCCAGGTGCTCTCTCAAGCCATGTGCGCCGAAGGCACCGATGATCACGGCCAGCGCCAATGCGGTCGCTCCGGTTGCGCTCCAGTTCATGGCTTGGCGTCCGTTAGTGTGTCATGGCGTAGATGACGTAGTCCACGCCGATCCGTATCCCCAAAGCTGAAAATTTTTCCGGATACTGCGGGTTGTCGGCGTGCTCCCACGAGTCACCCAGGTCCATGTCAAAGCAGATAGCCACCATCAGGCGTCCCTTGTCGTCGTAGATGCCCCGCCAGTGTGGGATCTTCCCGTCTTTTTCCCAGAGTTGGTGGGTCTCCAGGAACTGCGCGCCAGGCACCTGGTAGCGGTCGTCCAGATCATAGATGGTGTGAAAGATCCCATCCGGCGACGGAATCTCCACGATCGGCCGGTCCGGAAACACGCGCTGCATGCTGGCGGTAAAGACTTCCCATTCGATCGTGCCGTGAAAGTCGTCGCACATAAAGAAGCCGCCGCGCAGCAAATATTCCCGGAAGGTCTTCGCCTGATCATCGCTGAGGTTCCAGTGCCCGACCTCGACGCCATAGAGCCAAGGATAATCGTACACGTCGTGGTCATCCAGATTCACTGGCTGCTCTGCCGAACGGGCGTGCACGCGCGTCAGGCGGCGCAACGCCGCGGAAAAATGGCGATCCGAACGCGGGTAATCCATCGTCCAGTTTGAGGCGCCCTGCCGCCAATCACCCAGGAATTCAAACCCGCCATAATACCGATTGACGGGAGGATACATGAGACGGGCGAATACCCACTCGGTCTTCTCCTGGAAGTCGGGAGGCACGGGAAAGTTCGAATATTCCACCCCCGGGTATTCCCGAAACGGCTGGATCGCATAGATGACGCCGGCGGCCAGTATGCCACTCGTGGCGAGGATGATCACGCGACTGCAGTGGATCGGCAAGAACACGGCGATTTCTTTCAGGATAGCACTAGCACGGCAGACTCCGATCCGCTAAATTCCACCTGGTCGGTCGAGTTCGATTCCTCGGCGGAGGTGGCACAAAAGCGTTTCATGAATCCGATAGAACTGGACCAAACTCGAATCCGCTGGCAAATTGTCACGGTATGGCTTGACCGGATGAAATGCAAACCGATCAGGCACACTCCCGAGCACGGTCGTCCCGAGGCTCGGAGCCCAGGCGGAGCACGTTCCCGTCGGGGTCTTCGATTTGCATCTCGAGAGCCCGGGATAGTTGGTCCGCGGCAAGCGGATGGCGACGCCGCGAGCCTTCAAACTGACGCAGCGCCTGAACAAGGAATTCCTCATGGAGCCGGCAGACATCATCCACGCCAATCCAGACCCACGCCCCGCCCTTTCCCTCACCGCCCTATCGCGCGAGACGCTGGTGAACTCTTTGCTACCCCAGTTGGCGTTTTGGACGCCCAGATGTCCAGGTAGAACCGGAGGGTGGCCTGCCTGTTCTCGACGCGGAGGATCGGTTGGATGCCCTCCAACCGGACGCGGACGAGTTCGTTTGGACCGATCGGCATGCGTGCCTCGAATTGGATCACTCTAGCATGTTCGCGATGCGGCCGCGCGCTGCCTTGACAGTCCGAAGATCGATCTGTCATAGTGTGGAAACCTGCAGGACACAAGACCATGAGTGTTGCTGTCTCGTCTCCCCCCCAAGTTCAAATCAAGGCCGGCAAGTGGCTATGGTTGGTTGTGGCGGTGGTTATCGCTGCCGTCATTGCCGCCTTGCCCACCCCCCAAGGCCTTTCGCGCCTAGCCCAACTCGTGCTTGCCATCACGGCGTTCACGGTGGTGCTCTGGGCGGCCCAGGTTATGAACAGCGGAGTGGCTTCCATTTTGCTCATGGCCCTGCTAATTGTAGTGGGCGTCCCGGTGCCGCGCGTGTTCAGCGGCTTCGGGGGCGGAGCATTCTGGACTCTGCTGACCGTCCTGTTTTACGGCTTCGCGATGAAGAAGACGGGCCTCGCAGAGCGGCTCTCTTATTACATTCTTTCGCTTTTCCCGGGCACCTACGGAGGGATTCTCACTTCGTTCTTCGTCATCGGGTTCGTGCTCGCACTGGGTATTCCTTCTATGACGGTGCGCACCGCCATCATGGCGCCGGTCGCCTGGGCACTGGTGCAGTCTCTCGGCTTGCCCAACCGCAGCCGCGGCTCGGCCCTCATCGTTCTGACCACCGTCGAAATGGCAGTGGTTCCCGGCATCGCGTTCCTCTACGGCTCGCTCACGGGACCGGTCGTCGTGGCGGCGTTCGACGCCAAGAAGCTTCCCATCACCTGGCTCGGCTACGCCGAGGTTCTCACCTTCCCCACGCTGTTACTGTGCGTGCTGATCCTGGTGGGCAACCAGATGATTGTAAGACCGGAGACACCCCTGAAAGCCTCCGCCACGTTCGCCAAAGAACGGCTTCACGCGCTCGGACGATTCAAGGGTCCTGAATTGACTACTGCGCTCGTGGTTCTGTTTTCGATCGTGTTCTGGGCCACTGACAGTTATCACCACCTTCCGGCATTCCTGATCGGCATGATCGCGATGGGCGTGTTCTACATGGGCGGTATCCTGCGCGACGAAGACATCAGCACCGGCGTTTCGTGGACCTTGCTGCTGTTCATTGGCGGCGTCTTCAGCCTGGCGAATATCGTGCAGGACTACAGGATCACCGACTGGCTGGCGGGATATTTCATCCCGGCCGTGAAGCAGATTGAGTTCAGCGTCGTACTGCTTGCCTTCGTCATGGCGGTGGCAATGTACATTCTTCGCTTTCTCGATCCCTCCAGTTTCATCGCCGTCTCGGTGCTGTTCCTGTCGACGGTAGAGGTGACCATGGCCGCCGGCATTCCGCCTCTGGTGCTCATGGCGCCGATTATCCTCGCGTCCGCTCCCTTTTGGGTGTCGTACCAGAACTTCTGGCTTGCCATGGGCGAGGGGCTCACCGGGAACCAGGGGTTCACCGCCCGGGAGCGCGTGCGTCTGGCAAACGCCTATGCCGTCCTCACTCTGGTGGCGCTGGCCGTCGGCGTCGGCTACTGGAAACTGATCGGAGTCCTCAAATAGACTTGGGATGCGCACCCAGGTTGGCATCATAGGCGCCGGCCCGGCCGGCCTGCTGCTCGCGCACCTGTTGCACCTCGAGGGAATCGAGTCGGTCATCCTCGAGGCGCGCAATCGCGAATACATCGAAAGCCGCGTCCGGGCCGGAGTGCTCGAGCAGACCACGGTCGACCTTCTGGTCCAAGCCGGCGTCGGCGATCGGTTAAAGCGGGAAGGCCTCGTGCATCGCGGCGTGTATCTGAGCTTCGATGGCCGCCGCCATCGCATCGACATGGCCGAGTTGACAGGCGGCCGGTCCATTACGGTCTACGCGCAGCACGAGGTTATCAAAGACCTGGTCGAAGCCCGGTTGATCGCGCGGGGCATGATCCTGTTCGATGTGGATGAGGTCACCCTTCATGAGGTTGACCAAGCCCGGCCCCGGGTCCGTTTCCGCCAGCACGGGCAGACGAGCGAGCTCGAGTGCGACTTCATCGGCGGCTGCGACGGCTTTCACGGCGTCTCGCGCGCCTCGGTTCCGGACCACGTCTTGACCGCGTACGAGCGTCGTTATCCGTTCGCCTGGCTCGGCATCCTGGCCGAGGCCTCGCCCTCGAGCGAGGAGTTGGTCTACACCTATCACGAGCGCGGCTTTGCCCTGTTCAGCATGCGCTCTCCGGCGTTGACCCGTCTCTATCTGCAGTGTGAACCCGACGAGGATCTGGCCGATTGGCCAGACCACCGAATCTGGGCCGAGATGTTGGCGCGCTTCACCACGCGCGATGGTTGGGCTCCGCGGCAAGGCCCGGTGATTCAAAAGGGAGTCACTGACATGCGGAGCTTCGTGGTCGAGCCGATGCAGTACGGGCGCCTGTATCTTGCAGGCGACGCCGCCCACATCGTGCCGCCGACCGGAGCCAAGGGCCTCAACTTGGCGGCTGCCGACGTCGCGGTGCTGGCACGCGGCCTGACGCAATTTTACAAAACCGGACGGCGCGATTGGCTCGACCGCTACTCGGAAACCTGCCTGCGGCGCATCTGGAAAGTACAGCGCTTTTCGTGGTGGATGACATCCCTGCTCCACCGGTTTAGCAGCGATAACGATTTCGACCGTCGCCGCCAGCTGGCCGAGCTCGATTACATCACGAGTTCGCGAGCCGCCATGACCAGCCTGGCTGAGAACTACGTGGGCCTGCCTCTCGACTGAAACCCCAGGCGTCGACCGAAGCTATCGCTCGATTTCGAGCTCGCGCGCCACTTTTTCGAGCGTCGTGACCAGCCGGTCCACGTGCCTTTCAGTATGCGCGGCCGTGCAAGAGATCCGCAGCAGGTTCTGCGCGGCCGCCGGCCGAAGCACCGGATTGATGTAGATGCCCCGCTCGAGCAGCTTCTTGCACAAGCGGCACAGATCGATCTCATCCCGGATCACCACCGGAACGATTGCCGTTTCACCGGGAAGCACCGAAAAGCCGTGGGCCCGCAGTTCGGCGCGCAACAGATTCGCAATCCGCAGCAGCCTGCGCTGGCGCTCCGGCTCCTTCTTCATGATTTGCAGAGCCGCTGCCACCGCAGCCACCGAGGCAGCGGGGAGGCTAGCCGAAAAGACGAACGGCCGCGCCGTGTGTTTCAGATAGTCGACGACCGACCGCTCACCCGCAATGAAGCCGCCCACCGAGGCCAGCGACTTGCTGAATGTGCCCATGATGATATCTACGTCGTCGAGCACTCCCAGGTGTTCGGCAGCGCCGGCGCCGGTGGGGCCAAGCACGCCGATGCCGTGCGCTTCGTCCACGTACACTCGTGCTCCGTAGGGCTTGGCCAGCTTGAGGATCCCGCGCAGGTCGGCGATATCGCCTTCCATACTAAACACGCCTTCGGAGACCAGAAGGATCTTCTCCTCAGGGGGACAATTTTCCAGGCAGCGCTCCAGGTGCTCGAGATCGTTGTGGCGGAACCGAACCGTCCGAGCTGGCGACCGGAGCGCACCCTCCACCAGGCTGGCATGCAGGTTGTGATCGCAGATCATCACGTCGCCCTTCTCGGTAAGCGCCGACAGGGTGGCGTAATTGGCTTGGAACCCGGTGCCGAAGATGATGGCGGCTTCCTTGTGAGTAAAGGCTGCCAGTTCGCTTTCGAGCTTCACGTGCAGGTCGAGGGTTCCATTCAGCAGGCGAGAACCGCTACACCCGCTCCCGTACTTGCGGACGGCCTGCGCCGCCGCTTCCTTGACCTTGGGGTGGGTGATCAGGTCGAGATAGTCGTTGGACCCGAACATCAAAACCTGACGGCCGCCCAGCCGGACCTCGCCCGGCGCGCACCCATCCCGGTCGCCAAATACTTCGAAATACATGTACAGCCCGGCTGACTGGAGATCACCCGGACGAGTGAAGGTACGGCACTTCTCAAAGATGTCGTTCGATCCGCTGCCTTTCTTCTTGCCGGTGATGTCGGCACTCGGTACACGCATGGTCCTCAGCTCCATTCGTAGATTCGGTAAGTCTTGTACCGCTTCGCACCCATCACCTCGAGGGAGCGATTCATCAACACGTTGTCCTCCAGAATCCAAGACATTTCACATTCCCGATACCCGAGCCTGCGGGCATTGCGAACCAGTGTCGCATAAAACGCGGCACCCAGCCCCGATGTCCGGTGTTCCTCCACCACCCCGAGGGCAAGGACCCGAACGCTTTTGATCAAACGCTGATGATACAGGATTTTGAGCAACCCTGTCGGGAACAGCGACCCGCCGGCCGGCTTAAGCGCCTGGTTGATGTCGGGCAAAGCCAGGGCGAAACCCACCACGCGGTCGCCCACCTCGCCGATCAGCACCAGTTCGGGCTTGAGAACCTGTTTCAACTCTTTGCCCATCTGGAAAAACTCGTCCCGCGACATGGGCACGAAGCCCCAGTTGCGGTTCCAGGCCGCCCCGTAGACCGCCCAAACCCGCTCGATCTCCTGCGGAAAGTTCTTCATGTCGATCGGCCGCACGCGAACGCCGTTTTTCGCCAGGACCCGGTCCGCCACACGCTCGATCTTCTCCCGACGGATGACCTCGGTGTCGCTGGAATAGGCCAGCAGATCCTTCGCCTTCCGCAGCCCCACCCGCTCCATCAGGACCGGATAGTATGGCGGGTTATAAGTCATCATGATCATGGGGGGGGAATCGAAACCCTCAATCAACATCCCACACTCATAATTGGTCGACGGGTTCACCGGGCCCCGCAGGAACCGGGCGCCCCGCTCCGAGACCCACTCCCGGGCACGGGACAGCAGCGCTCCGGCTACCGCCAGGTCGTCGACGCATTCAAAGAAGCCAAAAAAACCGGCGTCTTCTCCGTGGAAGCGGTTGTACGTGCGGTCGACGATGGCGGCCACCCGGCCCGCCACTCGACTCCCCTGCCGCGCCACAAAGAATTCCGCTTCGGCGCCGGCGTAGAAAGGGTGCTTGCCGCGATCCAGCAGCTCTTTGACGGCGATGCGTAGCGGGGGCACCCAATACGGGTCATCGCGATAAAGCGTGTAGGGCAGCTCGACGAACTCCTTCAGGCCCTGCTTATCCGCCGCGACAACCTCGATTTCTCCCAAACTCGATCCCCTTTTACTTCCACTTTTGATAGATTGCGGGCGTGGCCGCGAGGAGAATGGCCGCGACCACTACCCCTGCCAGCAGATCGACCGTA
>JAGWQP010000174.1 GCA_028876805.1 Acidobacteriota bacterium
CGGGCCGGGTGGACGAGATTCCACCCGGCCACATGGAAGGCAAGCCTCTGGTGCTAGCGCACTGGGCGGGTCGGTTCTTCGCGCTCGAAGGCTTATGCCCGCATCGCCAGAACCCGCTCGAAGGCGCGGTACTCTGGGACCATCTCCTCGATTGCCCCTGGCATCATTTTCAATACGATATTCGGACCGGGGAGAACTATTTCCCTAAAAAACGTTTACCCGAAAAATTATGCGAAGCTCGAAGAGAGTTGAGGCCGCTTCGCACTGATCGGGTGGAATTGAGAGAATCCGAGTTATGGGTGGACCTGGATTGAACCTGGCTGACCGCCGTTGCCGGCCGCATCCGGCCGGCGCCGCGCCCTTGACGGGGGAGGCGTTAGGTGCCTACGCCGATCAGGTGCCCGATTGGAGAGTGGTGGACGACCACGAACTTTCGAAGACCTTTCTGTTTCCTGACTTTCACACTGCGCTCGCCTTCGTTAACCTGGTGGGAGCCCTGGCCGAGGAGGAAGGGCATCACCCCGACCTCCACCTGGCTTGGGGCCGTGTGGACGTCCGGACTTCCACGCACGACGCCGGCGGGCTGACCGAGAACGATTTTATTCTCGCGGCTAAGGTCGATCGTGCCTTTTTCCGACGCTAAAAGAATCTCGTGCGGCGCCGGGGGGGCCCAACCGCGCGGAGCTATAATCGGTGGATGCTCAAATCTGGCGAATGCGGAGGCCCTTGTTAGTTTGCCCGAATTGCGTAAGGATCCTATCACGGGCCGTTGGGTGATCATCGCAACGGACCGCGCCAAACGGCCGACTGACTTCGTCCGCCAATCCGTGCCGCCTCGGGATGCTAAAATCTGTCCCTTCGATTACGGCAACGAACACAAGACACCGCCCGAGTTACTTTCCTACCGCAACTCCGGCGCACGCGATGAGCCGGGTTGGCGCGTCCGCGTCATCCCTAACAAGTTTCCAATGCTCGGAATCGAGGGTGAGCTGAATCGTCAGGGCGACGGTATGTACGACAAGATGAACGGTATCGGCGCGCACGAGGTGATTATCGAAACGCCCGACCACGCCGCCACCTTGAGCACGCTGCCGGAAAAACAGATCGAGGAGGTCTTCTGGGCCGGCAAGGAGCGGATTAACGATCTCAAGAAAGACCGGCGTTTCCGCTATATCCTGCTCTTCCGGAACCACGGCGAATCCGCCGGTGCTTCGCTCGAACATCCCCACATGCAGCTCATCGCGCTACCGGTGATCCCCGAGCGTATCAAGGAAGAAATCGACGGTGCCAAGCAGTTCTACCAGATCAAGGAACGGTGCATCTATTGCGACATCATCCGCGAGGAGAGCGCGGCGGGGGAGCGCCTGGTCACCGAGACCGACCGCTTTAGCGTGATTCAACCCTACGCCCCGCGATTCCCTTTCGAGACCTGGATTTTGCCCAAGACGCATGAGTCGCATTTTGAACACTCGGACGCCGCCACCATCTCCAATCTCGCGGGGATCGTGAAGGCCGTGCTCCGCAAGATCGACAGGGTGCTCGAGCAGCCGCCTTATAACTTCATCGTGCACGGCGCGCCGTTGCAAGAACCCTCTTTGCCGTACTATCACTGGCACCTCGAAATCGTCCCCAGACTGACCAAGGTGGCAGGCTTCGAATGGGGCAGCGGCTTCTATGTCAATCCTACACCTCCGGAGGAGTCGGCTCGGTACTTGCGCGACACGGGACCGGCGTAACGTCACGCGAACCCGGAGCCCTTGCATACGGGACCCGCTGTCTGTTATAAAACGCTCATTGCGGAACGGGGGCCCGGATGCCCGACAAGAAAAGAGCTACCGTAGGAAAAATGACTGAGAGGCGAGCGAGCAACCCGGAATCCGCGAAAACCGCGAAGGGGAACGAGAGGGCCCGGGCTTTGACATCTGCGCGCCCGGCGACGCCGGGGTCCGGGCAGCCCGCCAACACCGAAAAGCAACTCGGCAGCTTTGAAGCCGCCATGAAGCTGTTTCATGCGCGGGAATTCAAGGAGGCTCGTGAGCATTTTCTCGAGGCCGTCCACGGTCCCGAACGCGATGTAGCGCACCGCGCCCAGCTCCACGCCGCGATGTGCGACCGGCGCTTGCAGCAGATCACACTCAATCTGCGCACGGCCGAAGATTACTACAACTACGCGGTGGCGCTCCTCAACACGAGACAGATCGGAGAAGCCCGCGCCCACCTGCAACGTGCGCTCGAAATGGCACCCGACGCCGACCACATCATTTACGCGCTGGCGGTAGCGCAGGCTTTGACCGGAGATGCTATCGGAGCGCACGAGCACCTCCGACGCGCCATCGAACTGGAGCCGAGAAACCGCATTCTTGCCCGTCAGGACGGCGATTTTGCCGCACTGAGCGGACAACCGCCGTTCCAAGCATTGCTCTATCCTGAAAAGAAGAACTGGTAATACCGCTCCGCCAGTCGTATCGGTATCCATGGAAGACACCTCGCCACTCAAGGTGGTTGCCATCGGCGGAGGCACGGGGCTTTCGGCGTTGCTCGAAGGGTTGAAGCGGCACACGAGGACCTCAGAGGCCGCTCTGCCGGCGGTGGACCTCACAGCCATCGTGACGGTGACCGACGACGGTGGCAGCTCCGGCCGGCTACGCCGCGACTTTTCCGTACTGCCGCCGGGCGACATTCGCAACTGTATGGTGGCGCTGAGTGAGGACTCGGACCTGCTCTCCAGGCTCTTTCAGTACCGCTTCCAAGCCGGGCGCGGATTGAAGGGCCACAGCTTCGGGAACCTGTTTCTGATGGCGCTGACCCAGATCATGGGAGATTTTCCAGAAGCCGTCCGGGTGTCTTCGGAAGTGCTCAAGATCGCCGGCCGCATCTATCCCTCGACCGTCGCCAACGTCGCCTTGGAAGCGCGGCTAGCCGACGGCCAAACGGTCGTCGGCGAAACGCGGATCAGTCGCAGCCGGCAGCGCATTCAGGCGGTCCGTCTGACGCCGCGCAGAGTCGAGCCGCTGGCCGCCACGCTTTCCGCCATCGCCGACGCCGACGTCATCACGCTCGGTCCGGGATCGCTGTTCACCAGTGTGATCCCGAACCTCCTCGTGGAAGGCATTCCGGCGGCCATCCGCCGCTCACCGGCCGTGAAAGTCTATTTCGTGAATCTGATGTGGCAGCCGGGCGAAACGATTAATTTTCGGGCAAGCGATCACGTCCGCGCCATTCAGAAACACGCCGGCGGCAACCTGCTGGACTACGCGGTGGTCAATATCCGGCCGATTCCGCAGGAGGTCAAAAGGCGCTATGCCCGTCAGGAGGCTTTGCCGGTGGAAAATGATATTGAGGCGATCTTTAAACTGGGTCTGAGAGTGGTGGCCGGTAGACTGGCGGAACTTTCTCAGAAGGTACGGCACGACCCGGCGGCGACCGCCGCGATGGTGATCCGACTGGCACTGGAAGGCAGGCAGCGGAGGAAGCACTTCGCAAAATGAACTCATGCCGACACCCGTTACGATTGTGATACTGGCCGCGGGACTTGGCACCCGCATGAAATCCCGAAAAGCCAAGGTTTTGCACCGCGCCGGGGGCAGGACCCTGGTAGAACACGTGGTGGCGACAGCGCGAAACCTGGCGCCCGGCGACCACATCTTTGTGGTCGTGGGACACCAGGGGGAACAAGTGCGCCAGCTGGTGGCGGCCCAGGGTGTCCGCTTCATCGAGCAACGCGAACAGAAAGGCACTGGCCACGCCGTTCTGGCGGGCCGCCAAGATCTGTCTGGACTCGGTGGCTACCTGGTGATTCTGTATGGCGACTGCCCATTAATTCGTGCTGAAACCTTGCGTAAACTGATCGCCCGCATGAAACAGAGCGACGCCGGTGGCGTGTTGTTGAGCGCGCGCATGGCCGACCCGACCGGGTACGGCCGCGTCATTCGCGATGCGCGCGGACACGTCGCCGCGATCGTGGAGCAGAAGGCCGCCACGGCCGAACAACTCGCCATCCGCGAGGCCAACATGGGGATCTACTGCTTCCGGGCCCCCCTGTTCTGGGAGCACGCCGGGCGCATTCAGCCGCACAACCCGGCGCGCGAGTATTACCTCACTGACATGGTCGAGATCCTCAACCGCGGGGGCCACTTCCTGGAGGCGCTCGAGGTGGAAGACACCCGAGAGGTCTTGGGCATCAACAACCGACAGGAATTGGCCGAAGCCGACCGGCTGTTCCGCGAGCGCAAGCTGCGGGAGCTGATGCTGGGCGGAGTAACCGTTGTGAAACCGGAGACCGTCACCGTCGACGACACAGTTTCGATCGGGATGGACACCGTAGTCGAGCCGTTCGCGCAGATTCTGGGAAACACGAAGATCGGGGAGAACTGCCGGATCGGAGCGTGCACGATTATTCGGGATTCGGTGCTGGCCGATGAGGTCGAGATCGGCCCGTTCTCGATCGTGGCGACCTCCGGCGTGGGGCGGGGCGCGGTGGTCGGTCCGTTTGCGCGGCTGCGCACCGGTAACCAGGTGGACGCCGGCGCGCATATCGGTAACTTCGTCGAGCTGAAGAAAGCGCACGTGGGCGCGGGCGCCAAGGCCAACCACCTGGCGTATCTGGGTGACACCGAGATCGGGGCCGGCACAAACATCGGGGCTGGTACCATCACCTGCAATTACGACGGCTTCCAGAAGCACCTCACCCGCATCGGAGAGCGCGCCTTTGTGGGGAGCAATGCGACGCTGGTCGCGCCCATCGAGATCGGCGACGGAGCGTACCTGGCCGCCGGTTCGGTAATCACCGAGGCGGTGCCGCCGGACGCGCTGGCCCTGGGCCGGGCGCGTCAGGTCATGAAGCCAGACTGGGCCAAGAAGCGCCGGGCGCTCGGGAAGAAATGAGAGCCGTCACAGGAACGAGCCGGCTGGTCCTGGCCGTTGGTTTTGGCGGCCTGCTCCTGCTCATGGTGTTCGCCGGAATCGATGGGATTCGAACCCTCCAGCAGATCGAAACCTCCAACGACAATATCCGCGCGGGTTTTCTGCTGCGCACACGCGTGCTGGAGCAGATTCGCGGCGAC
>JAGWQP010000175.1 GCA_028876805.1 Acidobacteriota bacterium
ACCACTTCCTCCGGGGTGAGGCACTCGGCGAAGCGGACGCCTTCTTCCATGGCTTTGGCAACCTCTTCGTGATTGAGTGTATAGCTCGGAGAGTCGATCAGCCGCCGCCGGTAGGCAATCGTGGAGCCGCCCCAGGAATTCAGCAGATCGACCAGGTTCGGCGCCCGGCCTTCCCGCGCGGCCGCTTTGCGCTCTTCGCCGATGGCGCGCGCATGCGCCAGGAACTCTTCGGCCGCCTCGGTCTCCTCTTCGGTCCACGACGCGCGGACCGCCGCTTCCCCGCGTTCGGCCACCAGCGTCCAGTACCGTTTTTGGAACTTCTCAACCTGCACCACGTAGTAGGCCAGCGATTCGGTGGCAGTGTCGATGGCTGTCAGGCCGCCGCCCACCACGACGATCGGCATCCGCACTTGCAGGTTGGCAACGGAATCGGATTTGGCGGCTCCGGTGAGCTGCAACGCCATCAGGAAATCCGACGCCTGGCGGACGCCGCGCGCGAGCCCGTTTTTCATCGGGATCACCGTTGGCCTGCCGGCGCCCGCGCACAAGGCGATGTGGTCGAATCCCATTTCGAAGGCGCTGTCCACGGTGACTGTGCCGCCAAACCGCACGCCGCCATACATCCGGAATTGCCGCCTCCGCTCCAGCAGCAGACGCTCGAGCTTCAAGAAATTCTTGTTCCAGCGCACCGTGATGCCGTATTCGGCCACGCCTCCGAAACCGGCCATCAGGCGTTTGTCTAACGATTCGTACAGTTCGCTGACGTCGCGAATGGGACGGAACGCAACGCGCTCTCCGGCCGGAGTGATCCCAGAAATCTCGGAACGAAGCGGCTCAATCTTGAGGCCATCCACCGCCACGACCGTGTGTCCCTCGTTCATTAAGTGGTGGGCCAGAGTACTGCCGGCAGGCCCCAGCCCGACCACCAGAATCTTGTATCCGCTTTCCGGCTTCGGCAACGGGCGTTTCAGGTTGAGGGGGTTCCAGCGGGTCAGCAGGCTGTAGATCTCAAAGCCCCACGGGAATTCGAGCAAGTCCTTCAGGGTGCGCGTCTCCACTTGCGGGATATCGACCGGCTCTTGCTTCTGGAAAATGCAGGCCTTCATGCAGTCATTACAGATCCGGTGTCCGGTCCCCGCGCACAGCGGATTGTCGATGATGACCGTGGCCAGCGCACCGATCGTATGGCCGGCGAGTTTGAGCACATTCATCTCGGAAATTTTCTCGTCAAGCGGGCAGCCCGCCAGAGTCACGCCAAAAACAGAGTGTTTGAACTCGCCGGTCTTTTCTTTCAGGCCGGTTGAGCATGAGTCTTTTCCCTGGTGGTGGCACTTGATGCAGTAGTTGGCCTGATCCAGGGCGCCGAGCAGGTCGGTACCGGCGTCGGTGAGGCGAAAACCGTCGCGATAGCGCCAGTGCTCGCGGCCGAGCTCGAACTGAGCAACCCCGTTGCGGGTCAGCGATTCCACCGGCACCATGTCATAAGGATCGGTCTTGGCGGGAGCACGAAACAGGCGCGTGCCCCGGTGCCGCTCACGGCCTTGGCGCGCTAAGGTCGCCCATGCGGCGTACTGTGCAGCTTGCTTGATGGCGGCGGCGTGCTGTTCCTCAGCCGCCATCCACTGACTGATGTGCCGGGAAAAGCTGTCGTCGGTTACGGGTTCACCAAACAGAGCTTCGAGCTCATGATGGAGCGAGTCGCCATCGATTGCCGAGGCCTTCGCGGCGTTCATCCCAGTCAGAGCCCGCTTGTGGATGAACTTGCGCTTCACCGTGTACATCGCAGTGAATGCCGATTCCCGATTCTGCAGACTCCGGATCTCTGCTTGAATGCCGAATAGATCGCCAATGAAGTCTTCTAAAGGCTCAGCGAGTTCGAGAATCAGGTCGGACTCCTGCTTGCGTGTGAGGGACTGCGGCTCCCGACGGGCGGCCACAAGCCTCGCATGAAGCGCCGGGTCGGTCGCCGCGAGACGCTTCAGGAAGGCTTCATCGACGCGAACGAGTCCATCCTGTTCATAGAGGTCCCGAAAGGTAATCCCGGACTGGAGAGCGAGCTCACTCGGATAGTCAGGCTGTGGTTCTTCGTTGACGACTCGCATTCTTGAGTTGGCAAAAATACCTTAATCCGGGTCTCCGCAAACCATACCGGCGGATCTGAGTGATTAAGAGTGCGCCTCTTTATTCTTAGAATAGCAGGCTTGACCCAAGCGCGTTTCAATCCTACTCTGAACTAGATATGAGTGCAATCACCTTGAAGGTCAACGGGCAATCTCATACGCTGGATCTCGACCCGGCCACGCCGCTGCTCTACGCTCTGAGCGACGACCTGGAGTTGCGCGGGCCGAAGTTCGGCTGTGGACTGGGGCAATGCGGCGCTTGCACGGTCATCGTGAAAGGCCAGGCCATCCGCTCTTGCATCACGCCGGTGCGGGCGGTGGCCGGCTCGGAAATCACTACCCTGGAGGGAATCGGCACCGCGGACAAACCTCACCCGATCCAGCGTGCTTTCATCGAGGAGCAAGCCGCGCAGTGCGGTTTCTGCGTGAGCGGCGTGATCATGACCGCGAAGGCGTTTCTCGACAAGCACCCACGGGCCACTGAGGAGGAGATTCGCCAGGCGCTCGCAGGTGTGCTCTGCCGCTGCTTCACGGGCGTCCGGATGCTGCGAGCCATCCATCGCGCGGGACAGGAGATGGCGCGATGAAAACTTTGACTCCGGATGCGCGGGCCGCCCTCGAACGCGCAGGCTTCCTCCGTCGGGATTTTCTCAAAGGGGCGGGCGCCCTCATTGTCGGCTTCAGCACTGGTGCCATAAGGACAGCCCACGCCCAGTTCGGTGGGCCGAGTCCCGGCTCACCGCCAATCAATCAGCTCGATTCCTGGATCGCCATCGCCGCCGACGGGAGAGTGACGGCGTATAGCGGCAAGGAAGAGCTGGGCCAGGGCATTTCGACCGCACAGGCCCAGTTGGTGGCCGAAGAACTTTCCGTTCCCTTCAATCGCGTCAACCTGATTTATTGTGACACCGCGCTGACGCCCGATCAGGCATACACGGCCGGCAGCCAGTCGCATCCCGCCAATTTCAACCGCAACAACCTGGCGCAAGCCGGCGCCACGGCGCGCGAAGCACTCTTTCGATTGGCATCGGAAAGGCTGAGCGTTCCGGTCGACCAACTGACGGCCAGCGACGGGGTGATCCGCCTCAAGAGCGATCCCTCAAAGGCGCTGGGTTATGGGCAACTGGTCGCGGGAAGGAGATTCAATCTCCAAGTTGACCCGAACGCCAAGCGAAAACCTACCAGTGAGTGGACCGTGCTCGGCAAGCCGGTGCCGCGGCCGGACATCCCCGCACTGGTCACCGGCGAATTCGAGTTCGTCCACAACGTCCGCGTCCCCGGCATGCTGCACGGCAGAGTGGTCCGGCCGCCGGCCGTGGGCGCCACCGTGATGAGCGTGGATGAGGGCTCGGTCAAGAATCTCGCCGGCGTGGTGAAGGTGGTGGTGAAGAAGAACTTCGTCGGCGTGGTCGCGGAAAAGCCCTGGCAGGCGATTCAGGCAGCCAGCCAGCTCAAAGTCACCTGGTCGGCCGGCGCGGGTCTGCCGAGCCATGCGACTTTCTATGCGCATATGCGAACCCAGCCCGCCCGTGACGCGCTGGCGGTGGATTCCAAGGATGTCGAACAGAGGTTAGCGGCCGCGGCGACGGTTCTGAAGGCGACCTATCTGCATCCCTACCAGATGCACGGCTCGATGGGTAGTTCCTGCGCAGTCGCCGACGTCGAAGGCGAGAAAGCGACAGTGTGGTCTCCTACGCAAGGCGTCTGGTATCAAAAGAGCACCGTGGCCATGTTGCTCGGCCTGAAGCCGGAAAATGTGCATGTGATCTTCCGGAGAGGTTCCGGCTGCTACGGTTTGAACGGCGCGGATACGGTCACCTACGACGCCGCGATTCTCTCACAGGCCGTGGGCAAGCCGGTGCGCGTGCAGCTCTCGCGCAAAGACGAGATGGCCTGGGAGAACTACGGGAACGCCTATGTGATCGACGAGCGGGCCGGGCTGGATGCCCAGGGCAACATCATCGCCTGGGATCATGAGTCCTGGTCGCCGACTCGCGGGAACCGGCCCGGCCCGGGAACTCCGGGCAATGTCGTTACCGGCTTCCTGGCGGGCTTCTCGCCGCAACCTTTCACGCCGCGATCTCCCGCGTCATCGCCCACAGCCTACAATAACAACGCCAACGCCGTGCCCTCCTACGTTGCCGGCAACGTGGGCGGGCGCGACCAGGGAACCGGAACCGTGAAGAGCGAACGCGTGCTGACGCACACCATCGAGTCGCCGTTCTGGACCGGCCCTCTGCGCTCTCCCAACCGCTTGCAGAACACCTTTGCTCACGAATGCTTCCTGGATGAGTTGGCGGCGCACACCAAGGCCGATCCGGTCGAGTACCGGCTGCGTCACCTGAGGGATCCCCGGCTGATCGCCGTCGTCAACGAAGTCGCGAAAGCGGCTAACTGGGAAGTGCGTCCGTCACCGAAACCAGCCACCCGGAAAACCGGTGTCGTGACAGGCCGTGGCATGGCCAGCGTGTTGTACGAAGGCGACAACGGCTACTCCGCCCTGGTCGCCGAAGTCGAAGTCAATCAGGATACTGGAAGCGTGGTGGTGAAGCGCTTTGTGGTTTGTAACGACGTCGGCCCGGTCTCGAATCCCGACGGGCTGCGCAACCAGATCGAAGGCGGCGCGCTCCAGGGCTTGAGCCGCGCCTTGATGGAAGAGGTGACGTGGGACGACCAAAAAGTCACTTCCTTCGACTGGCGAACCTACCACACTTTGCCACTCGGCTTCGACGTTCCGAAAGTGGAGGCGGTACTGCTGAATCGTCCCGACCAAGAAGCGACGGGTGCGGGTGAGACTTCGATTACGGTGGTTGCTGCGGCTCTGGGCAATGCGATTTTTGACGCCACCGGCGCGCGCATCCGCCAGATTCCGTTCACGCCCGAGCGCGTGAAGGCCGCACTGGCGGCGCGCGGCTGAGGGGCGCTAACGAAACGCTAATTTCGCCTTTCGTTCCTCCTCGGCTTTGATACCGGGGCCGAACAGGTGCTCGAAGAAGCCCTCCTTCACCAGGCGGTCCACAACGCTGTTGTCAATTACCTTGTGGAAGTCAAAGGACTTCAGTTGCGCTTCCACGCGCTGGTCTGCCGGGTGCTCGAGGACGTATCTGACGGCCGCGGCCGGAATGTACGGCACGCGCTCATAGGCGTTGACCTTCGCGTAGTGGTCGTAGACGCGTTCCTGGTCGGCCGGGTCCTGCTTGTCCCACTTCAAGTAGGCGCTGGTGGCGAATGCCTTATCGTCGTAGAAGCGTTTGATGGCTTCCGCGTGCACCTTGATCATCGCCTCTACAAGCTTAGGGTTCGCTGTGACCGCGCTCTTCTTGAACAGGTACACCGAAGGCGCGTAGATGTCGTCGTAGTCGCTGATGTTCCCCAGATTCTTGAAGCCCTCAGTTTCGAGCTTGAAATAGACTGGCGCTGTAAGCATGACCGCGTCGACCCGGCCACCGACCAGCGCTGCCGCCCGCGCGCCGACGTCTCCGCCGATGGGGACCCACTCCACGTCCCGTACTCCCAGCCCGGTTTTGGCGATCAGCCCGTTGGTGTAGTTGTAAGGGGCGTCGCCGATCTGGCTCACGCCGATTCGCTTGCCCTTGAGCGCGCGGACGCTCGTGATGTTCTTCTGCGCCATCAGAGCGAACAGGCTCTTGTTGAACGGGCTGCCGACTGCCATGAGAGATCCATCGCGCGAGGCCGCGATCATGGTTTGTTCCAGCGTATACGTGGTCATTACGGCCTCTCCACTGACCACCATCGCGATGCCGGCCGGATGGACGCCAAACACCAGGTTCACCTCAAAGCCGTACTTCTGGTAATAGCCTCCCTCTTTGGCAAGGTACAGCGGCCAAACCTGGCCGGTTCGTGTCGGATAGTTGATGTTGACTTTCTGTAAGGGGGGCTGCGCCCATGAGCCGGGTACGCTCAGAAGGATCAGTAAGAAAAGGGTCCGACGCACGTCCTTGTCTCCTCCCCTGCGGTCTAAGCCTCCGGCTTGTGCGCGCCCGAAACGCGCTCTAGCTCCACTTGGCAAAGCCCATCGCGCTGCCGGTGCCGGCTTCCGAGCGGTAGCACGGCACATAATCCACGAGCTCCATGGCTAGACCGGCTTCCGCCATCATGCCCGCCACCGTGATCCAGTTCTTGATTTCCGAGGTCCCCGATTGAAACATCTCCTCGTCGAGACTCGAGAGCCGGGCGACGTCGCCCTGCTCCAAGGCTTTGAGCACGCAGGCATCAAAGGACTCGTCCACCACGAAGTGGCTCAGGCCGCCGGAAGCGATGACCGTGACGCTCCTGTCCTCCGGCCACGACGCGACCGCCCGACCCAGTGAGCGTCCGAACTGGAAACAACGCCCCGCCGGCGGCTGGTTGGGCGGATAGAATGTGTTGACGAACACCGGGACGTGGGGCACCACATCGTCCCGCATCACGCGTCGGTAGACGAACCCAAAGGCGTGTGGGGCCGAGTTTACACCAATCTCGCCGGCAGTGAGGCGCTTGAGCTGTGCCACGTCGAAGCCATCGGCAGTCACACGCTGGATCAAATGCCGGCCGAGATCGGGCAAGCACGGGTACTGCGTGTAGACCGGCGGGGTGCGGTCTGCCTCGGCGCGCGCCACACCACGATTGAGCTTGGCCAGAAACTCCGGAGTGCGCGGATGACCTTCCACGTATTCGCCCCAGAACAACGCCAGGGCCGGGACGTGGTCGCGGGTGAACACCTCCATCTGGTCGTTGCCGATCACCACGGCCACGTCCGGCCGGTGCGCCTGGAAAATGTCGCCCAGCTCCCGAATGGCTTTCTGGCAGCGCTCATGGCGTTGCCGGCAAACCTCCGGCTTGATCTGCTCGGCGAGCCGCTCCCGACGTTGCAACTCGACCAGTTCGTCGAACGTGTAGGTCTTACCCCTAAAGAAATGCCGCGGATTCTCGCGGTCGGCCAAAACGCGGTCGGCCCAGTACTCCGGTGGAATCGAGAGCATGGGGCCGTGCGAGGTGCCCAGCCCAAAGGTGATCCGAGCCACGCCGCTACATCCCGCTGCTTGAGGCGGTTTGGTGGGCAACGGGGATGTTCGCCCGCGAAAACAGGCGCCGCGCGTTGTGTTCGAATATATTCCGCCGGTCTAGATCCGAAAGAAAATCGATCGAGTCTATTAGCGGCTTTATATCGTCGTAACTTCGGCCGGTCGCCGGATTGGTCGCTGATCCCGACCCCGGGTTCTCGGTCCCGAAAAGAACATTGCTGCTGCCCACCAGGCTGATCAGCATTTCCAGCGATTTCTTCGCGTGCAGGCAGGTGTCGTAATAGAGCAAGCGCAGCCGCCGGTTGAACTCCTCCACCGTCCCGCCCTGTTTCATGACGTAATCCGCTTGCCAGCGTCCGATCTGGTAAGGCACGGAGCCGCCGCCATGGGCCACGATGATCTTTACTTTCGGAAAGTCGTCTAATACGCGTGAATTGATCAGCGAGAGGACCGCGAGGCTTTCCTCCGAAATGAAATGCTGGCTGTAGCTCTCGCGCCCGTGCTTGCAGCCGCTCGAGTGAATAAGACCGGGGATATCCAATTCCACCATCTTCTCCCAGAGCGGATACCAGTATTCGTCGGCAAGCGTGGGTGTGAGGCTGTCACCTTCGCCCGGATCGGTATCGATCAGCAGGCCGATGAATCCGAGTTCTTTTACGCAACGTTCCAACTCGGCAAACCCGAGGCTCACCGGCTCGCCTGAGGCCTGCGGCGGAGCGCAGACCCCGCGAAACCGGTTCGGGAAAGCCTTCACCTGCTGGGCGATGTAATCGTGATTGGCCACCGCCCACGACTCCATGATCTTGAGCGGTTTCTCTGCGTGCATGAGTTGAAACGGCCGTGGCGACAGCAACTGCATATCGGTGCCCACCGAATCCATGATCCGCAGGTTCCGCTTCGTATCGGGATGGTCACGAACGTATTCGTCACTGAATCGCTTCGGGGCGTAACCATGCGCGCCGCGGGCGGAGAGCTGGACGGATTTCCACTGGTACAACTCCGGTGCGGCGCAAACGTGGGCGTGAACATCGATCACCATCAGGTTCTCCAACCTCGGGTTGAGAGTTTTGTCGAACCTATATAATAGCGGAAGCCTTTCCAGCGTAATGCCAGGCAACGCATGAAAGCCATCTACATTGAACAAACGGGCGGACCCGAGGTGCTGCGCTTCGGCGAGGTTCCCACCCCAGAGCCCGCCAAGGGTGAAGTGCTGGTGAAACTTGAAGCGTCCGGCGTCAATTTTACCGATCTAAACGCGCGCAGCGGCCTCAACCAGGTTCCTCTTCCAGCGGTGCTCGGCTCGGAAGGAGCGGGCACGGTGGAGCGCTTGGGTGATGGGGTCACGACGTGCAAGCCCGGTGACCGAGTCGCCTATTGCATGGCGCGCGGTTCCTACGCCGAATATGCAGCGGTCCCGGCCAAAATGCTGGTGCGCATTCCCGGAGCCATCGACTCGCGGACGGCGGCGGCGGCCATGCTTCAGGGAATGACCGCGCACTACCTCACACACTCCACCTTTCCGCTCAAGTCAGGGCAGACCGCGTTGGTCCACGCCGCCGCGGGCGGCACAGGCCGTCTGGTGGTCCAGATGGCCGCGATGCTGGGGGCCCGCGTGATCGCCACCGTCGGGACCGAGGCGAAGGCAGAACTGGCGCGCCAGGCCGGCGCCAGCGACGCGATCCTCTATGACCAGCTGGACTGGGTGGCCGAAGTCAAGCGGCTTACGGGTGGATCCGGCGTCGACGTGGTATACGATTCCGTCGGCAAAGCCACCTTCCTCAAAGGATTCGACTGTCTCCGATCGCGTGGCATGATGGTGCATTTCGGTGTGGCCAGCGGCCCGGTCGATCTGTTCGACACCCGGACACTGACTGGGAGAGGTTCGGTTTTCCTGGCGCGTCCCACGCTTGCCAGTCATATAGCCTATCCCGCGGAACTGGCCTGGCGTTCCGGCGACCTGTTCCGCTGGATCAAAGATGGAAAACTGGAGTTGCGAATCGATCGGGACTACCCGCTAGCCGAAGGAGCGCAAGCCCACCGCGACATGGAGGCTCGCAAAACCACCGGCAAGCTGCTTTTGCGAACGTGATGGCGCAGTGGTTCGGCGGCCGGCTCACCGCTGATTCGCGCATGGCGTTAGAGTCGAATTGATGAGCCAAGCGACCGAATTGGGTGCACGGGACCTGCGGCGCGTCTGCGACCCACGAGTCTCGGTTTCAAGACGACAGCCGACCTGCCGGTATTGAGCGAGGTGCTCGGCCAGCCGCGCGCGGTCGCAGCGCTGGCTTTTGGTGCCAGCATCGCCAGCCATGGCTTCAACCTGTTTGCCCTAGGCCAGCCGGTCGGGAAAGACGACGCTCGTTCGCGAGTATCTCGAGCACCGCGCGGAGACCGAGTCCGTGCCTCCCGACCTCTGCTACGTCTATAACTTTGGCCACGCTCGCCGCTCGCTGCCGCTGCTACTGCCGACAGACCGCGGCCTTCAATTGAAGCAGGACTTCGATGCGTTTATCGATGAACTCAAGACGGCGATCCCCAAGGCTTTTGAGTCCGAAGAGTACACCAAGCACCCGACAAGGTCATGCAGGAGTTAGAAATGGGCCGGCGGCAGATCATCGTGCAGGTTGAGCAGTGTTCCGCGCGGGCTGGTTTTCTTAAGGGTCCCGGCGAGGAACGACCGCTCGCCCAGGGCCTGCGCTACTCAGCGGGAGGCGCGCTGGGCGATCGACTTGGGCACCCATGCGGGCGTCCCCTCTTCCCATTTATCCTCCGTGATAGGCCGTTGGTTCGAACCGTCTGCCTTCATCACGAACAGTTCCGCGTACGGCTGAGGAGCGCCGTCGTAAAGCGGGGCTTCATCCCGGAAACCCAGTCGCGAACTGCTAAAGAGAATATTCTGACCGTCGGGCGACCAGGCGCAATGAGCGTCGTTGCCGGGCGCATCGGTCAGTTGCTTGAGATCGGTCCCGTCCGGCCGGACGGTGAAAATATCGAATGCGTTCTGGCTCGTGCGTGTGAATCCGATTCTATCCCCGCGGGGGGACCACATCGGGAAATTGTCGTAGTCCGATGTCAGCTTGGCGATCGAGCCGTCCTCCAGGTTCAGGATGCGCAGACCATGCTCCTGCGCCGACCAAATACGGTACACAATGCGCTTGCCATCCGGCGACCAGCTTGGAAAACCGCTATTCGCCGGACCGCTGGTGAGTTCGCGCCTTCCCGATCCGTCGGGGTGAATCATCATCAATCGCGCCGGCTTACTATCGCGGTCCAGAAAGAAGGCGCCCATTCCGAACGCGATCCATTTCCCATCCGGCGACCACGACGGCGAGAAAGCGGCTCCCGATTTGTCCGAGAAGAGTCGCGTCGTGTTACGACCGTCTAGGTCTGTGACTGATAAGGCCACCTCAGAAAGTCGCGGGCCGGCGACGATTTCTCCAAATGGGGTCATCGCCACCCTACCGTCGGGGGAAACCGCGGGGAACTCACCGGAATGCCGTATGTCGAATTCAGGGTCCTTGGCGAAAATGGGTTGGCTCTGCCGCGATGCGTAAATGAATTTCTCATAAATAATCCGTTTGCCGTCGGCCGACCAGGAAGGGTTGCGGATTCCCGAGTCCGGTCCGCGCTCACCGGTGGTGAACGCCAGCCCACCGTGCGAGCCCGGCGCTTTTGCAACATAACCGATTCGATCGGCGGAGAGGAACTGCGGCGATACCTTCATGCCAGGACCCGAAGTATGTTCCCTTCGATCACCAGTAGCCATGTCGACGGACACAATCTGCGACGCGGGCGCGCCGAATCCGCGCGCCGCAAACGTGTCCTCTACCGGCAGTTCGTAAAACACGATCCGCTTGCCGTCCGGGGACCATTTCGGCGAGCCCGCGAATTTACCCGCCGGCGTGAGCCTTCGCAGCCCCGTGCCATCGATCTTGATTAGGTAGAGGCTTGCGGCCAGAAGGTGTTCCCATCGCCCCTTCGCGTGATCGATTTTGACGTGGCGGTCAGCTTCCGTATTCCGATCGGAGGAAAATGCGATCCATTTTCCGTCCGGCGACCACGAGGGCCGGAAGTTGGCGTTGGGCCCGGTCGTGTTGGTGAGTTGCAGGGCACTGCGGGTCTTCAGGTCGAGAATCCAGATGTTGGCGGATCCTGAATTGCGGGTCGAGATGAATACGAGTTGGGTGCCGTCGGGCGAGAAGGCCGCCGCGTCATTGAAACCCGCATTACTGGTGAGCCGTTCGAGCCCGGTTCCGTCGGGTCGCACCCGATAAATATCCGCCGCGCCTTTGCGTTCGGACGTGAAGACGATCCATTTCCCGTCCGTCGAGAATGAGGCATCATAGTCAAATCCGGTTTCGGCGAACAACTTTCTCTCGCCGCTTCCATCTCCATTTGCCACGAACAATTCCGAGGCAGACGGCCCGATACGGTTCACCAGAAGCGTGTCCCTGGCCAAGGCCGGCTGAACCGCAAATAACACCACCATCAAGATTTTCAGAACCAGAGAGGTCATTTTCACTCACCACCTCCTACTGCAGGATAGCTGCGCGTTTCCCATATTACCGGAGGGATCGCTATCGAGCAGCAGCGAGAGCCTGTCAAACATAATCCGCCTTGCCCATTCGAGCGTACTCCGCGGGCAGCTTCGCCATCACGTTTCCTACACGCAACCGGCATGAGAGTTCGAGCCTCTCCTCCAGCACCAAATCAACCCGCTCGGCCGTCGCCTGCTTTCTACTTCCCATCTCGGCGCGGAATCTTCCAGAGAAAGAACTTGTGGCTAAGAGAACCGATTTCATCGTCGTCCGCTCCCGGCAGCGACTGTTCCTTCTCTGGTCTCCAGGTCCCCATGTCGAAGGTGTTCGAGACCACCCGCGTGCCAGGCTTCAGGTCCTGGAGCAGCTTCGGGCGAAGTTTCAAGTTAATGCTCGGTAACAGAAACAGGGTCACGACCGTGGCCTCGCGAAAATTAGCCTGGAATAGGTCGTTTTCTTCAAATCGCACCAGATTTTCCACGCCCGCCTTCTTAGCGTTGTCCCTCGCCTCCTGGATGCGGTCCGGATCGATGTCGATTCCGACGCCACGCGCGCCGTAAGTCTTCGCCGCGGCGATCACGATGCGCCCGTCGCCACATCCAAGATCGTAAACGATGTCGGCCTTTTTCACTTCGGCAAGCTTCAACATCGCCCGCACCGCTTCCTCCGTGGTGGGAACGTAGGGCACGTCCGGCTGCCGTTTCCGCTCACCGCGTTGGGCCGCGGCCTGCGAAACGCCAAGAATCAACATCGCAAATCCGACGCATGCAGTCGACCTTCGGTAGCGCATGGCTCCCCTCCAGTGGATCAGAGTAACGCAAACACCGCTTCTAATCTACATCACCGTTCGCGCGTCGCCGGCTTGTCGGAGTCAGCCCTTTCACAAGATGCATCCGCACCGTCGAGATACTCCACCGTGAAAGATTCAAGCGGCCGGGATGCCCCTATCGGGCTCACCCGGACACAAGTTTTGAGACAGGAGCTCAGTTGCGGCAACTACAGCGGGGCGTCTTTCGAATCTCACCAGGAGGTGGTGAGGCCTGTCGAACTCTGTCGACCTTCCTGACGACTAGGAAGCTTCTCGACCCCGTCAGGCGAATCAAAGCAGGGAACTGAATGCCTCTCGGGACTACGCCCAAAGACCAGGCGCTCATAATACGAAGTGGAATCCCAGCAGCGAAGCGAGTCGAGCAGTCT
>JAGWQP010000176.1 GCA_028876805.1 Acidobacteriota bacterium
AGGGTGTCTATACGGGAGAATGGACGGCGGAAAAGCCCGGCTCGTATGTGGTAGAGATGCTGGCAGGCGAAGAACAGCAGGAAGTCGGGCGCGACGTGCTGGCTTTCCGGCGCGAGGATGGCGTGGCGGAAAACTTCCACACCGGCCAAAACCGGGAGTTGCTGCAAAAGCTCTCCGATCAGACCGGAGGCAAATACTATACCTCGGCTGACGCCTCGAAGCTGCCCAACGAAATCTCTTATTCTGAGGCCGGCATTACTTCGCGCGAGACGCGCGACTTGTGGGATATGCCGGTGATCTTCCTGCTGGCGCTCGGAATCCGTGCTTCGGAATGGACGCTCCGCCGGAAATGGGGTGTGGTTTGAAGTCGCTCGTTCTGCTGCTGGCGGCGGTCGTTTCCGCGCAAGCTACCACATTTTATGTTACCCTCTCCGGCCTTGGCGGAGAGCCGGACTACGTGCAGCGCTTCAAGATGTGGGCTGAGGACATTGACGGCAGCCTGAAGCGCGCCGGCGGAGACACCAACAACGTCATTACACTCGCCGCACCCACGCGCGAGCAGATCCGGGCGCGGCTAGGCGAGGTGGCCCGGCAGGCCAAGCCGGATGACGCCCTCGTGGTGATGTTGATCGGCCACGGAACGTTCGACGGAACCGATTACAAGTTCAATATTCCCGGGCCGGATATCACCGGCGCCGAACTGGCATCCCTGCTCGACCGCGTTCCCGCTACCCGCCAGTTGGTGGTCAATATGACCAGCTCGAGCGGCGGCTCGATTCCGTTTTTGCAGAAGAAGAACCGCATCGTGATCAGCGCCACCAAGGCCGGTACGGAGAAGAATGCGACGGTCTTCGCCCGCTACTGGGCCGAAGCACTGCGCGACCCGGCGGCCGATGCCGATAAGAACGATTCGGTGTCTGCCCTGGAGGCGTTTCATTTCGCACAGCGGAAGACGGCGGAGTCCTTCGATTCTCAAAAACGCCTTGCGACCGAGCATGCGGTTCTCGAAGATACGGGCAAAGGCGAGGGCGAGCGGGAGCCGAACAACGAAAACGGAGAAGGCAAGCTGGCTGCGGCCTTCCCGGTCGTGCGCTTGGGCGCCAACGCGGCTGCGGCGCGCGATCCGGCGAAGCGTCCTCTGCTCGAAAAGAAGGACCAGATTGAACAGGCCATCGACAAACTGAAGTACGACAAGGCGGCGATCCCAGCCGACCAGTATCGACAGCAGCTCCAGGCGCTTTTGCTGGAGCTGGCAAGAACACAGGAGGCGCTAGATCAAAAGTGAAAAGCTTGCGGCTGGTTGCTCTCGGTCCGTTCCTGGCGTTCACCGTTTCCGCACAAACCCTCGGACAGGCGGAAGCTTTCTGGAAGGCGCGCCGGTACCAGGACGCGAACAACGAGTTCCGCGCCCTGGTGGCCCGTTACCCCAAGAACCCCGACTACCGCGTGCGCTGGGGGCGGATGTACCTAGAGCACTGGCAGCCGAACATCGCATCGGACCTCTTTAAGGAGGCTTTGGAGATCAAGGCGGACCACGCCGGCGCCTTGCTTGGCCTGGCGCTGGTGGCAGCGGAGAATTTCGAAGGCCAAGGCGAGGCGTTGGCGCGTAAGGCGTTGGAAGCCGATCCGAAGCTCCTCGAGGCGCAGGAGCTTCTGGCGCGCATCGCGCTCGAAGACAATAACAACCGCAAGGCCACCGAGGAGGCGAACAAGGCCCTTGCCATCGATCCCGCTTCTGTCGAGGGCAAGGCGATTCTCGCCACGATCGACCTGCTGGCGGACAAGAAGGATACGTCCTGGGATCCCCATTCCGCCCGCGGCTACGAGACCATCGGTCACTTTTTCGTCCTGAACCGGCGCTATGAGGAGGGGATCCAGTACTACCGCAAAGCGCTCGAGCTCGATCCCCAGTTGTACACGGCGCGCTCGGAGCTGGGTATCAACCTGATGCGGTTGGGCCAAGACGTGGAAGCGTTTAAACAGCTCGAGAACTGTTACAACGCCGGCTTCCAAGATTATGCGACGGTCAACTCCCTCAAGTTGATCGACAGCTATAAGAATTTCGTCGAATTCAAAACCCCTCGCACCATCCTGAAGGTGCAGAAGAAAGAGGCCGAGCTGCTGCGCCTGTACTTCGAGCCCGAGATGGAGAGGATCCTCACCACCTACGAGCGAAAGTACAAGATCAAGCTGGACCGACCTGTGCAGGTGGAAGTGTACCCGGACCATGAGGACTTCGCCGTGCGAACGCTGGGCGTACCCGGTTTGGGCGCGCTGGGCGTGACGTTCGGCTACGTATTGGCCATGGACAGCCCGTCCGGACGGCCTCCCGGGCAGTTTCATTGGGCCTCTACTCTGTGGCACGAGATGAGCCACGTCTTCACTCTCACCGGCACCGGGTCGCGCGTGCCGCGCTGGTTCACCGAGGGACTGGCGGTTCACGAAGAGACGGCCGTCAATCCCGAATGGGGCGACCGCATCAGCCCCATGGTGCTCAAGGCCATCAAGGACAAAAAGCTGCTGCCGGTCACCGAGCTCGATCGCGGCTTCGTGCACCCCACCGAAGCGGCCCAGGTGATTGTCAGCTACTTCCAGGGCGGGCGGATCTGCGACTACATCAACGAGAAATGGGGATGGGACACACTGCTGGCTATGCTGCACGATTTCGGCGCAGGCGAAGAAACCGCGGCGGTCATCCGCAAGGAACTCAAGATCGAGACCGAGGAGTTTGACAAACGGTTCTTCGCCTTTGTGGAGGGCGACACCAAAAAGCAGGTGGACCACTTCGAGCAATACAGCGGCGGCATGAAGCTGATCTCGGAACTCGCCAAGTCCAAAGCCTATGAGGCGATCATCAAGGAAGGCGAGAAGATTCAAGATTGGTACCCGGACTACGTGGAAGACAACAACCTCTACGAAATTCTGGCGAAAGCTTACTTGGAGACGAACAACAAGCCGGCCGCCATGGCCGAACTCGAGCGGTACGTCAAGATTGGCGGCCGCAATCCGGAGACCATCAAGAAGCTGGCCAAGATGCTCGTGGAAGCCGGCCGGAAAAAAGATGCCGCCGATGTGTTGGCTCGGCTGAACTACATCTACCCGCTCGACAACGAGGCCCATCAGCTTCTTGGCTCGTTCTGGCTCGAACAGGGCAATGCGAGCGGGGCGATGCGCGAGTTCCGTGCCGTCGTGGCCCATAATCCGATCGATCCGGCGGAGGCCCACTACGATCTGGCGCGCGCGCTCAACAGCAATCACCAGCCCGATCAGGCCAAGGACGAACTCTTCACCGCCCTGGAGGCGGCCCCGGGCTACCGGCCGGCCCAGAGGTTGTTGTTGGAATTGACGGCAGACAAGAAATAAAAACAGAAACGGAATTATCATGTCCACTACCGTGACACCGCAGTTGGAGCCCGACGTTTTGAGGTCGCGCATCGAGCGCTTCCGCAAGGTCCAGTCCGAGATCGTGACGCAGGTGCGCCGCGTGATTGTGGGCCAGGAGGAGGTGCTCGAGCAGGTCATGATCGGCCTGTTCGTGGGCGGCCACTGCCTGATCACGGGATTGCCGGGCACCGCCAAGACCTTGCTGGTCCGCACCATGGCCCAGACTCTGGGGTTGGTGTTCAAGCGCATCCAGTTCACACCCGACCTGATGCCGAGCGATATTACCGGCACCGACATCATCGAGGAGGACAATACCACCGGCCGCCGCACCTGGACTTTTGTGCCCGGGCCGATTTTCGCCAATGTGCTGCTGGCGGACGAAATCAATCGCACACCGCCCAAGACTCAGAGTGCGCTGCTCGAAGCCATGCAGGAGCGCGCCTGCACCGTGCGAGGCCACAATTACGCGCTACCCTCTCCGTTCTTCGTGCTGGCCACTCAGAACCCGATCGAACTGGAAGGCACCTATGCACTACCCGAAGCCCAGCTCGACCGGTTCTTGTTCAACACCGTGCTCGACTACCTGAACGCCGACGAAGAGCTGAAAGTGGTCGATCTCACCACCACCACCGCCGTGGCGCAGGCCGAACCGGTAACCAACGCGCAGGAGATCCTGGACTTCCAGCAGTTGGTCCGGATGGTACCGATCGGTGAAAGTGTCGCCCGGCACGCGATCGACATGGTGCGAGTCACCCGCAGCCGTGACGAAACTGCCCCGGACTTCGTCCAAAAGTACGTGAATTACGGCGGCAGCGTCCGCGCCGCGCAGTTTTTGGTTCTGTCGGCCAAAGCACGGGCCTTGATGAAAGGCCGGTACCACGTGACCTACGAGGATATCCGCGCGTTGTATATCCCGGTTCTGCGCCACCGCATCCTGCTCAATTTCCACGCCGAATCCGACCGCCTGAAGCAGGACGATATTTTGAAGAGGGTTTTGGAGTGGAAGCCGGCTCCCAGAGATTAATCACCACCGAGGGCCCGAGATTCAAGAGTTGAACCCGGATCGAACCAGCCATGGCCTTATTGTTTAAGCTTGAGAGCGCAGAGGAGGCAGCGGATCGGAGTGCCTTGGGGCCGGGGTTGGATCGGCCTACGGAGCAGAACCTCGGCGCATCCACCGAAATTCACCGGAATCCAGGACCGGGCCCGTTGGAGTCAGCGTACCAGGAATGCCTCTGCTACAAGCATCGTCACAGGGGAGGCCATCTGAAGGTTCGGTTGCCCCTCTGGCACCAAGGCATCCGGCTTGACGGCGGTTACCAAGCGGATCTGGTAGTCGAAGATTCGGTGGTTGTGGATCTGAAGACCGTGGATCAACCCTGTCCCGTTGATTCGGCCGAGCGACCAACCGATCGGAGGCTCCGCGGGAAACCGGCAGGTGTTCGGATCAAGTTCAACCTGCCGATTCTCAGAAAGGCTTTGAAACGGCGGGTGAATCATGATCGTGCGGTTGCGGGTCTGGGTCCCTCTCGCGGCTCTCGGGGCCCGGCGAGGGATGAGGGCAACGCCCGAGACTCTTCCGATGCTCTAAAACTCGGCGTTCGAGCGCCGCGGCGGTGAAATAAGAGATGCTGCAACGTTTTCTCGATCCCGCCACGCTCGCCGCCATTTCCGGTCTCGACCTGATCGCCAAGACCGTGGTCGACGGTTTTGTCGCCGGCCTGCACCGCTCACCGGATTTCGGCTTCAGCCAGGAGTTTGCCGAGTATCGCGCCTACACCGAAGGCGATGATCTCCGCCACGTCGATTGGAACGTCTTTGCCCGCACGGACCGCTGCTTTCTCAAGCGGTACCGCGGCGAGACCAACACCCAGGTCCTGGTGCTGCTCGATACGTCGGCATCCATGTCTTACGGGTCGCATTCCGTCAACAAGCTGGAATTTGCGAGGTTTCTGGCAGCGTCACTCTGCTACATGGGCAATCTGCAGCGCGACGCGGTCGGCCTGATCGTATTCGACGAGGACGTCGCTAACTATATACCGCCGTCCACGCGGCAGGGACAGATTTTTCGCCTCTTGCACGGTATTGAGAAGGCCGAGCCCGGCACTCACACCGATTTCGTCAAGCCGTTTGTCCATTTTCAGAACTTCCTGCACCGTCGCGGCCTGGTGCTGGTGCTCTCGGACTTTTACGAAAAGCCCGAGACCATCATCAAGACCGTGGAGCCGCTTCGCTACAAGGGCAACGAAGTGGTCCTGTTCCACATTCTCGACCCGCAGGAAATTGCCCCCAAGTTCCGGGAGCCCGTTCTGCTGGTGGATCTGGAGGACTCGGCCAGCGCCCTGGAAGTGTCGCCGGAGTATGCCCGCCACGACTACAAACGCAAGATCGACGCGCACATCGAGGCGCTCGGCTCCCAGGCGCGCAGTCACGGGCTCGATTATTTCCTCATGAACACTTCGCGTCCTTTGGATGAAGGCTTACGCGAATACCTGTTCATCCGGCAGGGAAGGATGTAATGGGTTTCCTCACGCCCTGGTTTTTCGCGGGTCTGGCGGGAGTCGGACTGCCGATCTGGTTGCATCTGCTGCGCAAGCACCGCAGCACGCCCACCCCGTTCAGCTCGCTGATGTTCTTCGAGCAGCACATCCAGAGCTCCATCAAGCATCGCCGCCTGCGATACCTGCTGCTGTTTGCCCTGCGGACGTTGCTGATCGCGCTGATCGTGCTGGCCTTTGCCCAGCCGTACGTCCTGCGGCAGGTGCTTCCGATGACCCGCTCGGGCGAAATCACGGTGATGGCCATCGACAACTCCCTCAGTATGCGCGCCGGCGACCGGCTGGACCAGGCCAAGCGGATGGCCAAGTCGGTCGTCGGGAGTCTCAGGGGGGGCGAGCGCGGCCAGGTGCTGGCATTCGGATCGCGCGTGCAGGTGATGAGCGAGATCACCGACGACCACGCACCTCTCAACGCCGGCATCGACGCTGTAGAGCCTTCCGATGCCCGCACCTCGTTCGGCGAACTGGCCCGTTCGCTGCGTTCTATTTCGCAGGCGGCGCGGCTTCCGCTCGAAGTGCACGTGTATTCCGACATGCAGCAGAGCGGGATGCCGGCCAATTTCAGTGATCTGCGTCTGAACGCCAATGTGCGCCTCGAGATGCACCCTGTCGATGCCCGGCCGGAATCGAATTTCGCCGTTGAGAACGTGGTGGCGCCGCGCCGCGTCTACAGCGCCAACAAGACGCGGGTCCTGGCGACGGTCGTCGGGTACAACAATCAGAAGGCCGTGCGGCGGGTCTCACTGTTGCTCAACAACCGCGTCGTCGAGACCAAGACTGCCGAAGTGCCCGAGGGCGGGCGGGCTTCGGTCGAGTTTCTGTCGCTCGATGTGCCCTACGGTCTCAATCGCGGCGAAGTGCGTATCGATTCGGCCGACGTGCTGCCGAACGACGATGCGTTCTTTTTCTCGGTGGAACGAGTGGAGCCGCGCCACGCGCTGTTTGTGCACGAGGCCAACAGCAGCGAGGGGCTTCTCTACTTTAAGGCCGCGCTAGAGGCTTCCGGCCAATCGGCGTTCGCCATCGATGCGGCGACGGCGGATCAAGCGACCAACCTCGCCCCCTCCAAGTACGC
>JAGWQP010000177.1 GCA_028876805.1 Acidobacteriota bacterium
CTTTCAGTGGCCAGATCAACGGCGCCAACCCCCCGACATTTCTGGTGGGCTCCGGGCTCGCCCCCGGCGTGCTTGGCGGTCTTACCGGCGGCACCAACAACAACTCCGGCACTGCGCTCAGCGGTGCGCGTGTTTACGACGAGCCCCGCAACTCGTTTACGATGCCCAGCACCAAGGACGTGGATTTCCGCGTTGGCCGCACCTTCACCTTCAACGAGCGCCTTAAGTTCTCGATTCTCGGCGAGGCGTTCAACCTGTTCAACTTCACCAACATCTACAGCGTGAATTTCACCGAGTATAACTATGCCGCCGCGGGTTCCGGCGTGTGCGCCGCTCCCGCTCACACCAATTCCTGCGTGGTCCAAAACACCGGGCAAAACGGCTTTCAGGCGCCGATGGCAACCAACAACAACCTCTCCGGCGCGCGGCAGCTGCAGATTGCGGCGAGAATTACGTTTTAGTTGAGACCGGCCGCTGGCTTACGGGACTACACGCCCCCGAGTGACCGCCCGAGTCTCTCACGGGCGATGATTGATGGGGAGTTCGGGCGGGTGGCGGTGCTCGTCTCTGCCTCGTTGTGCTCGGCGCCCGCTCGGGCCTCGCCATCGTGTCCAAACTCGGCTATGCCGCTGCATCCCCGCTTGTCCTGCGGGCGTTGCCTTGCTACGTCCCCTACGAACAGCCAGCCGAGTCCTGCTCTTAGCGATCGCGGTGCCCACGCCTGATTGCGACAGGGCGGCGAAAGGAGTCAGGACGTCGATTTACAGGCCTCGACGCCCTTATTCTCGGGATAGAACAACTGGAATTCACGGGTTTCCAGGATCTCAAGCCCATTGCAGCCATTAATGGCCTCGTCCTGATCGAGCCCTGGTAGAACCTCCGTAAGGCGATACGGGCGCAGGAATCCGCCTACACCAGAATCAAAGCGAGCAGGATCGTTGCCCCGCGCGTTCGCGAATGTGCGCTCCGACGAGGACGGCCCAGAGTGCCGCTGCGACTCGGCCCAGAGGCGGACGCTGGTTTCAAAGGTATAGGTGCCGTTTTGCAGCCATTCCACGTGTCACGAAATATGTCCGGTTTCGTCAACTTTGTCCTTGAAAACCGTGTAGGTGAGTGCGTTCTGGACGGAGGGCCAGCAAGATTAGCCCAAAATGATCAGAGAGGCCCGGCGAAGCCGGGCCGCTGTTTCACGAGCGGAGACGGCCGCGCTGTTCCCCTTCTTCTGCTTCTTTGAGGCCATCAACACTAGCATTAACGCGGGATTCAGGCACGGCCTGCCCGCGGATTCGAAACGTGAGTATCCTCGAAGGGTGGCGGCATGCGTGCTGATCGGCGCTCTCGCGTCGATCGCCTGCCTGATTCCCGAGCGCGACGGCTTTCGCGACCGCCTCCTGCGGGCGCTGGTGGTATTCGCTGGCGTCTTGTTCGGCATCACCGAGTGGCTCAGCCTCTTCGGCGCCCTTCGGCGTGGGCCGTTGCTCGTCTCCTGGCTCGCAGTGATCGGGTTGGCGTTCGCCGGTGCTCTCGGGCGGAGTACAGGTATTCGTTTTCAAATTCGGCTGCCGTCACGCGACCCGATCGTCCTCGTCTGCGCGTCCGGTATCGTCGCAATCCTAGCGCTTACCGGCGTGACGGCGGCTGTCAGCGCTCCCAACACTACTGACGCCATGGCCTATCATCTGCCTCGCGTCGTGTACTGGGCCGAGCAGGCGAGTGTCCGCTTTTTCCCCACTCCGTATCTGAACCAGCTCATGCTCCAGCCTTTTGCCGAGTACGTCATGCTGCACAGCTACCTGCTCTCGGGGGGCGATCGCCTGGTCAATCTGGTGCAGTGGTTCGCGTCGCTGTTCAGCATCCTGGGCGTATCCTCGGTCGCCCGGATGTTGGGAGCCGGACCACGGGGGCAGGCGATCGCTGCGCTGTTCGCGGCGACTTTGCCCACTGGGGTTCTTGCCGCAAGCGGAGCCAAGAACGACTATTGCCTGGCGTTGTGGCTGGTGGCGGCCGTCTATTTCGCGGTGCGATTCGCCCGGACCGAGCTCCCCAGCGACGCTTTGGCGATGGGAGGGGCGCTCGGCCTCGCTTTGCTGACCAAGGCTACCGCCTACCTGTTCGCTCCCTGGCTTCTCGCGGCGGTTCTCGTGGCGTGTCCGGCCGGCCCGCGGAGACGTCTGGTACCTGGAGTGCTGGCTGCCCTGGCTTGTGCGCTGCTGATGAACGCACCCCACTACGTTCGGAATCTCGAGTTGAGTGGTTCGCCTCTGGGCTTTGATTCAGCCCAGGGCGACGGCTTTTTTCGCTGGCGGAACGATCGATTCGGTTGGAAACCGACGGTGTCGAACATCCTGCGCAATTTGTCGGATCAGCTGGGCGGCCGCAGCAACCAATCGAACCACAATGTCTACACCTGGGTGGTCTGGGCGCATCACCGGCTGGGGATCGACGTGAACGACCCCGCCACGACTTGGCCGTGGACCGTCTTTGAGCCGCCCCGCAACGCCAACCATGAAGCCAACGCGAACAGCCGCTGGCATCTGTTGATCTTGACCATCGCCGGTTGCGTCCTCACCTGGCGGGCCGCGCGCGGCCGCGAGCGGCCGGCGGCCTTTTATGCATGGGCGCTCCTTTTGGCGTTCGTGGCTTTCTCTTCGTACCTGAAATGGCAGCTTTACCTGGCGCGCCTGTTTCTTCCGCTGTTCGTGGCCGCGGCCCCGATCGCCGGCGTGCTGGCGGATTCAGGTCTCCGCGTGTTTCCTCCGAAGCCGCGCGCCGTGTTACAGGCAGCCCTCTGCCTGTTCCTCCTGAGCGTGGCCCGGCTTCCGGCGTTGGAGAACTGGGTTCGACCGCTGCGCGGAGAGCGAAACGTGTTTCGCGTCGCTCGCGACGATCAGTATTTCGCCGACATGACCGCGTGGAACAACCGCGGCGCCTACGAGCAGACGGTCGATGAGCTGGCACGCGGCCCCTGCCGGACGATCGGCATAGACAGTACGAATCTCTCGCTCGAGTATCCGCTGATGGCGTTGCTCGGCGAGCGCCGGCCGGACGCTCGGTTCTTGCATACAGGGGTCGCGAATGCCTCACGCCAGTTCCCTCAGCCCGTCGCCCGAATCCCGTGCGCCGTGGTCTGTCTCGACTGCGCCGGAGACCTCAAGCGCCAACAGTTGTACGGTGAATTTCCCAACCGAGTCGCCATTGACCGCTTTTTGATTTTTCACAAGCCCTAGCGTCATCTCCCGCTGGAACTCAGAGAAAATGGTGCCATGGCAGCTCGTGGGGAGCGCAAGCCGTCGTATCCGGTGTTCCGTGTGGAAACCTGGGATCGTTTCCTCAAGCTCATCACCAGTCCAACCTATCTGAACTGGGCCTTTCGCGGCGAACGCGACGAGCGCTGGCCTCTCTACAGTTCGCTCTCCCGCTACTTGCGCGATTTCGGCGTGGACCGCCGGGCATGGGCGGAGCAGGAGAGCCGGATTCTGCGCATCTTCAAGCGCAAAGCGCACCAGTTTCTGGACAAGCCGCCCGATTCCGATGACGATTTCCAATGGCTCGCTCTCATGCAGCACTATGGCGCCCCCACGCGCCTGATCGATTTTTCATGGTCACCGTATGTGGCGGCCTTCTTCGCCCTGGAACGTACTTTGGCCGACGGCGTGGTCTGGGCGATGAATCCCGCGCGCATTCACACCGGCCACCCCCCCGAGCGTACGCGCATGGATCCGCGCCTGCGCGGCAATTTCCGCCGTTACTTCCTCAAGGGCCGGTACCGCATC
>JAGWQP010000178.1 GCA_028876805.1 Acidobacteriota bacterium
ACCTTACTTCCACTATGCGCTTCGGATTTCTCGAAATCGTGTTCGTGTTTCTCTTCATTGATCTGTTCGACAGCATCGGCACGCTGCTGGCCGTAGGCCAGCAGGCCCGACTCTTCGATCACGCGCACCAGATCCCCCGGGTGAACCGAATTCTTCTTTGCGACGCCACCGCCACCATGGTCGGGTCCTTGACCGGAACCTCGACCGTGGTGAGCTACATCGAAAGCGCCGCCGGCGTCGCAGTGGGCGGGCGCAGCGGCGTGACCGCGATCGTGACCGGCCTGCTGTTCGTCGCCGCGTTGTTCGTCGCGCCCCTGGTCGGCCCGATCCCCAACGCTGCCACGGCCCCCGCTTTGATTGTCGTAGGCAGCCTGATGATGACGGTGGTCAGTGAGATCGACTGGCAAGATGCGGAAATCGCCATCCCCGCCTTCTTGACCATGCTCGCCATTCCGCTCACTTTCAGCATCGCCAACGGACTCGCCTTCGGATTCTCCGCCTACACGGTGCTGAAGGTCGCCCGCGGCAAGTTTCGCGAAGTGAACTGGCTCGTCTATGTACTAACGGCACTCTTCGTGGCCCGCTTCGCATACCTGTCCCAGGGCGGCTGACCGCTCGATTACTCATTTTCGACCGGCGCGGGCTCGAGCGAGAATCTCTTCGATCACGGCGGTCTTGGCATCGGCGTAGTTCTGGACATATTTCCACCCCTGCGCGGCCAAGGCCAGTTTGGTGTGCGCGTACAGATCGCGATCGGAGGCATTGCTACGCAGCCAGTCCCGGAACATCACCATGCGGTCGATTTCCGGACAGCCGCGCGAGAGCACATGCAAGTTGATATCGGTGTCTGGGCCCTTGAACACCCGATGTTGGTACCAGTCGGGTTCGCGGATCCGCAGCACATAGCCGGCTGTCTCGAGGGCCGGCGCGTAGGCACCTTCGTCAGCCGAGTTCTGAACGACCAGCACCAGGTCGATGATGGGTTTAGCGGCGAGCCCCGGAACCGCCGTCGAGCCGGCATGCTCAATCCGGAGCGCCCTGCTCCCGAGCACAGACCGAATTCGAACGGCTTCACGCCGAAACAGCTGCGGCCAGTCCGGATCGTAATCCACGATCAGAATTCGGCCGGACAGGGGTTTTAGTTCTCCGATGGTGTAAGCGCGGATCTCCTCTTCGGAGCGCGGCGGGCCGATAGGGGGTGGCTGGGTCTCATCATCCAACATGGCTGCTCGCTCGTAGTCTACGAAACACGCTTCCAAACCGGTACGCAACTCGTAGGAATGCCTGTGCGATCCTGAACACATGGCCGATCGCGCGCTCCGCGTCCTCGAAAACGTGGACGGGCCCTTCTTTGTCGATTCGAGCTGTATCGACTGCGATACTTGCCGCCAGCTTGCGCCGGCCACATTTGCCGATCACGGTGAACATTCCTATGTGTATACTCAGCCCCGTGACGATGCCGAAAAACGGGCTGCTCTGCGCGCGTTGGTCGCTTGCCCGACCGGTTCGATCGGAACCTCCGACCCCAGTTGGACGGCGTTGGCCCTGGAAGATTTTCCCCTTCTATTGGCCCCCCGTGTATTCTACTGCGGCTTCAACTCGCGCAAATCGTTTGGCGGCAACAGCTACTTCGTCGAGCATCGGGACGGCAACTGGCTCATCGACTCTCCTCGGTATGTCGAGTACCTGGCGCGCCAGTTTACCGAGCGCGGGGGCGTCCGCTACATCTTTCTGACGCACCGCGACGATGTGGCCGATGCCGACAGATGGGCGGCGCGTTTCGGCGCCACGCGCATCATTCACCGCCTGGAACTGGCGTCACAGCCTGCCGCCGAACGCGTCATTGACGGGCGGGAGGCGGTGGAGGTCGAGCCCGGCTTTCTCGCCATCCCGACACCCGGACACACGCGCGGCCACTGCGTACTGCTCCACGATGATCAATTCCTCTTTACGGGCGATCACATCGCTTGGAGTCGTGAGCGCCAGTGTCTGACAGCTTCCCGGGATGTCTGCTGGCACTCCTGGCGCGAGCAGGTCAAATCCGTGGAAAAGCTGGATCGGTACTCGTTCGAATGGGTGCTGCCTGGCCACGGCCAACGGGTACGCCTGCCGCGCAACGAAATGAGACACGAGATGGCGCGGTTGATTCAGGGTGTTGCCCGCGCCTAAGCGACAGCAGCGGCCTCCCCAGCGACCGTCCGGAAAAAGGCGTGCCGCCCTGCCTCCTTTTTGTGCATGATAAGGAGTACCCACTGATGACCGCAATCAACACGCTTACTCCCGCATCCACCGCTGAACTGTTTGCGCCCCTGACCATTCGCGGCGTGACGCTGCGCAACCGCATCGGGGTTTCTCCGATGTGCCAGTATGCGTGCGAGGATGGCTTTGCCACCGACTGGCACCTAGTGCATCTCGGCAGCCGAGCCGTGGGGGGCGCCGGGCTGGTCATGGTGGAAGCGACCGGTGTCGAGCATCGCGGCATGATTTCGCCCTTCGATATGGGCATTTACAAGGACGAACACATCGAGCCGCTGGCCCGGATTGCCGCCTTCATCAAGCAGCAGGGTGCAGTGGCCGGTATTCAATTGGCTCACGCAGGGCGCAAGGGCAGTAGTCGCCGCCCGTGGGAAGGCGGTGCGGCAATTCCCCGAGCCGAGGGCGGCTGGCAGACCGTCGCTCCCAGCCCGGTGCCTTTCCGAAGCGAAGATCCGCCGCCCGCCGAGTTGTCGCGGGCCCAGATTCGGGAGATCGTCGAAGCGTTCGCGGCGGCCGTGCGGCGCGCCCACCGTGCTGGTTTCCAGGTGGTGGAAATCCATTCGGCGCACGGCTACCTGCTGCACCAGTTCCTCTCGCCGCTCAGCAATTTTCGCAGCGACGAATATGGCGGGGCCTTCGAGAATCGCATCCGCATGGTGCTGGAGGTCGCCACGGCGGTACGGGCCGCTTGGCCGGAAAACTTCCCCCTGTTCTTCCGCATCTCTTGCACGGACTGGGTGGAAGGAGGGTGGACCGTCGAGGATTCCGTCGAGCTCGCGCGTCGCTTGAAGCCGCTCGGTGTCGATTTGATCGATTGCTCCTCGGGCGGTACGGCACCGCAGGCTCAGATCCCGCTGGCGCCCGGTTATCAAGTCCCATTTGCGCGCCGTATCCGGGGTGAGGCAAAGCTCTACACGGCGGCGGTCGGTATGATTACCACGCCGCAACAGACCAGTGAGGTCATCGCCTCCGAAAGCGCCGATCTGGTGTTGCTGGCTCGGGAGCACCTCCGCGACCCTTATTTCGCGCTCCACGCGGGGCAGGCGTTGGGCGTCGCGATCCAGCCGCCGGTGCGCTATGGTCGCGGATTCGCCAAATGAAGCCCGCCTATTTGCCTGCCGCGTTCAGCTGCTCGAGCAGGCGGCGTGATTTCACGTCCCGACGGGTCGGTGGCCAGGTAGTTGTTAAGCCACTTTCGAGCCCTCGTCCAGTCGCCGCTGCGTGTGAACATTTCCCCGAAGAACTGTGCGCACAATATGGGCAGGCCATGCGCGAACTTTGTAATTGCGCTGCCTCTTCGAGTGTCGTCAGCGCATCGAGGGGCGCAAGGGCCTGCACCCCTGGCGGGCCTCGCGCATGTGAATGAGCGATTTAGCGCCTGATAGACCAGCTTCCATACCTTCTGGCTCGGGTCGGCCAGTGCGGCGGGCAACCAGAACACGTGCCGTTTGAAATCGAAACCGTTCATCAAGATGACCCTTCGCCCCGTACTGGTCCAGCAGTGGCTCAGTCGTTTTACCGCCTTGGTAGTCGGCCTTGAAGGCCATGCGAATGTAGTCGTACCAGGCGGTTTCGTTGAGGGCACGGAGTCCACAAGGACTTGCTCCTGGGGGCCAGAGGCGTCACATCAGGTAACCGCCACCTTTACGGATTGAAGAGGCGGCCGGTGAGTTTGTGGTCGATCAGAAATTCGGCCGCCTAGCCCCAGTAATCGCCCGCAATTCGCCCAGCCCATCACGTAGCCGCCGTGGCCGTTGGCCCAAACAAAAAGCCGGGGGCAGCAGCCACAGGCCGCGCCGCGTCTCGAAGGCGGCCACCGCGAGCGTTACCATCACAAACCGTAGCCGGCTACGCGCGGTCCGCCGCAAACAAAGCGGCCAGCGGCGGCGCGATTCAGGCTGGCCGCTAATCCGCGGTGAAAACCCCTGGAACGCCGCCATGCCAGCCAGTCATCCCGCAAAAAGAAGGTCAGCAGGCAGGTGGGGAACAAGACCAGCCCTGAAAATCCGTCCGCGACAGTACCAGGTAGTAAATCAGCTCCATTCCGCATTCGTGCGTGAGGTTGAAATGGCGCGGGGTCAGCTCCCCCGCAAACCCCGGAATACCCATATCCGTGGTGGAGAACGGATCGGGGAGGGGCGACGGTGGTGCTGCGCAATGTGCCGGCCTACCGCCAAGTGCCGCCACATGTCGGAGTCGCCGGGCTCCTGCGAGAAGAAAATCAACAAATAGATGGCCGCGAGCACGACCAGCAACGGGTTCTAACCACCGTGGCTGAGCGGGACGCGGTGTGGGCTTCGGCGGCGCAGACCGGGCTGCCCGGCGCGAAGGCATAGGGAAAACATCGATTCGATCAATCGAAGTTGGACGGTGGCGGCGGCCTACGGCGCGATCAACCCGGAGCGAATCGCGTATCGCACCATGCTGGCAGTTTCATGGACGCCGAGCTTCTCAAGGATCCGGCTCCGGTGCGAGTCCGCGGTTTTGTAGCTGATCCCCAGGTGGGCGGCAGCTTCTTTGGTCGATTTGCCTTCGGCAATCAGCACCAGCACTTGTCGCTCCCGCTCGGTGAGCGCGAAAACCATGCGAACCGCTTCTTCGTCCGGAGTGAAGATACCGCGCTTCCGGGTTGAGACGTCCATCGTCGAGCCGATGAATCCCGCGAAGGTCCCATCTTCTTCGAAGCGGGGAACGCCTTGGTCTTCGACCCAGCGGTATTCGCCATCCCGCCGCCGCAGGCGGTATTCTAGGCGGTAGGGTTGCCGCGCGCTGAACGATTTCAAATAGGTCTCCATGCACAGATCGTGGTCATCCGGGTGCAACCCCTCGGCCCAGCCGTTTCCCTGCTCCTGTTCCACCGTACGTCCGCGAAATTCAAGCCAAGCCCTGTTAAAGTACTGGCACAGCCCATCCCCGCCGGTCATCCGTACCATCACCGGCGCCGAGTCCATCAGGAACCGGAAACGGTCTTCGCCACTCCGCCGGCCATTGAGCTTGTGCAGGACCAGTTCGTGTTCCAGCTGCACCACCCGTTCGCGCAAAGCCCGAACTTCATCTGCGGTGTTTCCCGGTGCCATCTCCGCTCCTAACATGCATATCCGACTATAGGCCAAATAGTACTACTGGTAAAGTACTAAAATAGCAAGATGAGCAAATTTTGCCCCGGGGGAAATGCCTGATATCACGAGTTTAGCGGAACTTACGGGCGAAATTGGGCAATAAATGAAATGAAGGGTAGTGATGAACTCCACTCCGGAACCCGACGAAAACCTGGTGGTGGCTTTACGATCCGGAAGGGAAGAGGCTTTTGTTGCTCTCTACGGCCGGCGACGGGGGGCGATTTATCGTTTCTCGCTTCATATGACTGGATCGGCGACGCTGGCTGAAGACATTACCCAGGAAGTCTTCCTGACCCTGATTCGGGACCGGTGCGGGTATGACCCTCAACGTGGAACCCTGGCCGGCTATTTGTTTGGCATCGCCCGCAAACTCGTGCTCCGCCACCTTTCGCGAAACCGGGCATTGGGAGACGCGGAGACGAACGATCGCAAGACGCTCGCCAACTTCGGCGCTTGTGCGGACCCCATGGTCGACTTGATGCGCCAGGAGGGCATAGAAGAATTGCGCCGGGCTGTGCTGGCGCTGCCTAAGCGATATCGGGAGGTCGTCGTTCTCTGCGATCTGGAGGAAGTGGACTACCTAGAGGCGGCGCGCTTGTTGAACTGTCCCATTGGAACGGTGCGCTCGCGGCTGCATCGCGCCCGAGCCTTGTTGTTGGAAAAGCTGCGCCACCGCATTGAACCGCCTTCGCGGCTGAAGGTGCTTGACCCTGCCAGGAGCCTAATATGACCTGTCACGAGTTCTGGGATCGAATGCCTGAGTTGGAGCGAGACCCGGTACGGCTCGAGCATGAGCACCAATGTTCATCCTGCGCCGCCCTCCTGGCCGACCAGCGCGCACTGGCTGCCGGGTTGAGGCGGCTGGCGCGGGAGAGCCGGTGCCAGTCGCCACCGGTCGCGATCGAAGCCAAGCTGTTGGAAGCATTCCGTCGACAAATTGCAGCTCGGTCGGGTTCGTTGGCGCGGCCGTGGGCCACCGGATGGCGCGTCTGGGCACCGGCCACCGCTCTGGCGATCGCGCTGGCGGTTTACCTGGTCGGAGGGTACCGACCGAGCGCGACCGGAATGCGGGACTTGACTACCCCTTCAGTCCGTTCAGAGTCAGCTAACAACGACCTCCTCGCTCTTGACTCCGATTTCATCGCAGCACCTTATGCCTCCGGTGCCGTTCCCGCCGAGGACACCGATTGGGTGCGCCTCGAGGTGCCTCGCTCGGCTCTGATTGCCCTCGGCCTCCCCGTTGCGGTCGACGCCGGTTCGGGACGCGTCGAGGCGGAAATTGCTCTTTCCGCCAACGGAGTCGTCCAAGGGGTTCGCTTGCTTCAGTAAAACCTTCCATCCGGAGCGCTATCATGCTGAAAAACAAATTCTTCCTATGTGCTGCAATGCTGGTTGCAGCAGCCTTCGCCCAGGGGCCCGGACCCGGAGGGCGTGGAGCTCGGGGGATGGGGCCGGGAGTGCGATTCCTCGGTGGGGAAGCGGGCAGACCGGGGCCGGTGGTGACTGGCGCCCCCTACTCGGCTGAAGCCGTGACCGAGATTACTCAATCCCTGGCGGACGGCAACAAGATCCATCAGACCAATACCACGCGGATCTACCGTGATAGCCAGGGCCGCACTCGGCGCGAGCCCGCTTTAGACGCTCTCGGCTCTGCCGCCGCCGGCAGCAGCGTGCCTCAACTGGCATTCATCAACGACCCGGTTGGCGGAATGAGTTATGTTCTGGATCTGGCGGCCCATACTGCGACCAGCACGCCCTTGCCTCCGCAGGGGGTGCGCGGCCCACGGTCCAATCTGCCGCCGCGACCGCCGAGCGGGTCCGCTAACGTCAAGAACGAGTCGTTGGGCCGGCAAATCCTCGCCGGCGTGCCGGCCGATGGCCAGCGCATCACAGTGACGATACCGGCTGGTCAGATCGGCAACGCACAGCTCATCCAGATCGTCTCGGAGAGCTGGTACTCGCCGGATCTCGAAGTCATCGTGCTCTCCAAACGCAGCGATCCGCGCTTCGGTGACACCGTCTTCCAGTTGAGCGGTCTCAGCCGGGAGGAGCCTCCCTCCACGCTCTTTGTGGTGCCGGCCGATTTTCAGATCAGCCCGGAGACTCGCGGCATGAGAATGCGCAACCGCCTCGGCAGGCCTCCGCAGTAGGCGCCGGCCGTCACCTCACTCCGAGGTAGATGTCGTGGAGCCGCAGCAGCCCCAACACCCGGCCGGTCTCATCCACCACCGGCAGTACGGAAATCTGCGACGCGCGGTGCTCCATTTTTTCCAGGGCTTCTGCCAGCGTGGCGTCCGGCCGGATCGAGACCGGTGATTTCGTCATTACGTCCTCGGCGCACAATCCGCGGATGTCATCGTGGGTCGTGAGCGCGCGCCGCAGATCGCCGTCGGTGATCAGGCCTTCCAGCTCGCCGGATGGCGAGACGACACAAGCCGCGCCCCACGGCCGCTTGGTCATCGCCACGATCACTTCCCTCAACGTTGCAGCCGACGCCACCACCGCGGTCTCCTCGCGGGCGCACATCACTTGCGACACTCGCAGGCGCAGATTGCGGCCGATCTGCCCGCCGGGATGATACCGCCCGAACTCTTCGGCCGTGAAGTTGCGCGCCCGCATCAATACAATGGCGAGAGCGTCGCCGATCGCCATGGCCGCTGCGGTGCTGGCCGTGGGCGCGAGGTTGTTGGGATCGGCTTCGCGTTCGACCGACGCGTCCAGCAACACGTCCAGCCGGGAGGCGAGAGGCGCCGCCCGGTTGCCCAGAATGCCGATCAGGGGCGAGTGAAACTCGTGCAATAGCGGTACCAGCGCCAGCAGTTCCGCCGAAGTGCCGTCTTTGGAGAGAAGAATGGTCGGATCGCCCGGTGTGTAGATGCCGAGGTCCCCGTGGACCGCTTCGGCCGGGTGCAGAAAGACCGCAGCCGTTCCGGTGCTGCACAACGTCGCCACAATCTTGCGCCCCACGTGGCCGGACTTGCCGATGCCCGTCACCACGACCTTGCCCGGATGAGCCAGGATCAACTCCACCGCACGGATCAGTTCACCGTCCAGACGGCAAGCCGCCTGTACCACCGAGGCGGCTTCAATCTCCATGGCGGTGCGCGCGGCGGCCAGCCAGTCCTGTTTGTGCGCGGCAGACATCGAACCCTCCATGATCGCACTGGCGCAACTGGGGCGCACGTTACAATCGGGGATATGGTGCGTCCTCAAAGACGCGTTCCAGCAAGTGGAAGTCCTGTCCGGGTATGCGCCGGAGCGCCCGGTTGCCGCCCGAGCGAGAGATCCTTGTGAGCCGAGCCGGGTGTCGAAAACCGTTCAAAGAGAGGGAAACAAACTGGCATCGCCGGTTCCGCGCTCTTCTACCAACGCGGAAGTGGACGCCGCGCCTGTTGGCGCTCCAACTGCTGCTTCCAATGCCGTTGGTTGCGGAGGTCCGGTCGCTGACCATCCTCCACACCAATGATTTGCATGCGCGCGTAACCGCGCTCGATGACGGCCGCGGCGGCTTTGCAGCGCTCGCCGCTGTGATCCGGAAGCAACGCGTCCAGTGTTCCGATTGTGTGCTTTTAAACGCAGGTGACCTCGTCCAGGGTTCTCCGATCTCAACGGTCTTTCACGGCCTACCGGTGTTCGAAATCGCGAACCTGTTGGGCTTCGACGCCGCCACTCTGGGTAACCACGATTTTGACTATGGCTGGATCGAGGCCCGCAAGTTCATCCACACCGCCAACTATCCCATCGTCTCCGGCAACCTCGTGGGCGCCGGCGGCCGCCTCTTCACCCCCAAGCCGTATGTGATCCTCCGCGTCAACGGACTGCGCGTGGCGGTGATCGGCGCTATGACCGAAGAACTCAGCACCCTCAGCACGCCTAAGCTGATGGAAGAGTGGCACGCCGTTTCCGTCATCGAGGCGGCGCGCAAGTACGCCGCCGCGCTTCATGATCGCACCGACCTGGTCGTCTTGTTGGGGCACATCAACCACGTTGAAGAAGACCGGTTTCTGAGCCAGGCCACCGAAATTCCGGTGCTGGTGACCGGTCATATCCATGGCGGGCTCGAACACGAGGTCTCCCGGAATGGGCGTGTTCTGGTGCGAGTTAGGGGTTACGGCGAGGAACTCGGCCGCCTGGAGCTCGCGGTGGATACCGAAAAGAAAGCGCCCGTGAGCTGGACCTGGAAGCGGTTGCCAGTGGACGGCCGCGAGATCGAGCCTGCCGGGGATGTGGCGGTCCAGGTGAACCGCTGGGAAGACGAAGTCTCCAAGCAGGTCGATCAGCCGGTGGCCGTCTCCCTGCGGCACTTCGAGCCCTCCGAGATCAAGCGCCTCATCGAACAGGCCATGCGCGACGAGACCGGCGCCGATTTTGCCTTTATCAACCAAGGCGGCGTGCGCGACATCCTGCCAAGGGGCCAGTTGCTGGTGCGACACATCTGGAACATCATGCCGTTCGACAATCGCGTGGTCTTCGGCAAGTTTAAAGGCCGCGATCTGCCACTCGTGGTTTTAGGCGACCAAAAAGTCCACCCGGAACGGGAGTACACTCTCGCTGTGAGCGATTTCACAGCGGCCAATCAGAGCGCCAACGAACAACTTCGGTCGAGCGGCCTCAGATTCTCGGGCGATGGTGGGTTGCTCCGCGATGTGCTCGTCAACTGGTTCCGCAAAAAGGGGGTCATCGAATAAGGCTCGGCTACCCGTGGCCGAGGTACATCAGCCACCCCAGGCCGAATAGCGCAACGAAAAAGCAGACGAACACGTACAGGCCATAGTGCAGCCAGTCGCGGTCGGTCCTTTTGGTGACCACGCCCAAGACTACCGAAGTAAAGAGCGAGAACAGGAAAGCCGCCTCGAAGTGAGTCAGGTTCATCTTCGGCATTCAGTCTTTCCTTCCCGCGGCAATCTCAAACGCGTCCACCATCGCTAGCACGTTGAGCAGTCCGGCCGTTACCAGAAACTTGGTGCCGTAGTCGTGAACGTGGCCCGCCGTATCGGGCTGGTTGTAACCGAGCCAGACGCTCAGCAGATATAACAGCCCGGATGCGATGTCTCCGATAAATCCGCCGGTGTTGATGACGGTGGTCAGCAGGTCTCCGCTCTCCGGCTGGAACATCGCGCCGCGCATCATCAAACCGCAGGCGAACATGCCGGTTACCGCCAAAAGCAGGAGCATCCCGCGTCCCGTCCGCTTCAACATCAGATGCCCGGCTCCCGGGATGAGCCAGCTCAGCGCCAGCACCGGCGCCAGCGCGCCGAAGGACGGGCCCGGTTGCCTGGATTCCTTATCTTTGGCCATTTCCTTTGAGTTTAGCAGTTGCGGCCCCTACCATCATGACAGCGGTATCGTCCCGGTGGATTTAACGGGCGAAAATCTCGTTGAAGCGATCGCCGGTTTTCGCAACCGTCCGCCCCAGGAGGAGCCAGTTGCCAAAGCGCGTACCTTTGGATTGCAGTTCAAGCGATCGCACGACACGCCCGGGTCCGCAGCCGCATCTTCACAGACGCCTTTGACTCGCTTCTCATCTACCACCCAATCGCGGTGGGAAGACAAACCGCCGCGAGTCGACGTGAACCAGAGTCACGGTTCGCTTCGGGCTGAAATTGACGTCGGGAGAGCCACCGGTGTTCGGCTTCGGAAAGGCGTTCTCGGGTAATCGGGGAACCGGATATCAGGGCGGATTTCAATCATTGCTTCGCCACATTCGGATCGAGGATGACGTCGGACTTCGGGGTTGACAGCGCGGCCGGGGTTTTCGGGCTCGCTTGGTCATTTAGCTTCCGGTAAGAAGAAGGCGTCGGGGTTGATCACTCGACCTTCGTCACGGTTCCGGTTACCAGCTCGGTCGATCCTTACGGCAGCCCCTGGTCTCGACTCCCGCTCTCTAGGTGAACCCGGTCCATGCCCCGCCGGAGCAGGGCGCCAAAACATGGAATTCCCACCGAGCCCAGTGCCGAATCCCGCCCCGGCACTTTAGTCCGCGTGAGTGATTGAGCGGCAGCTCGTGGCGCGGGCCGACGCGCGTGTGGAGGATGGGACGGTGCAAAATTGGACCGGGGCGCGAGTATAATCGAGGAGTGCGAATTGGTTCGTTCCTGCTTCTCATCCTGACCCTTGCCGGCTGCCATCGCGGGGCTCAGGCAGGTAAAGATGCGGTCCGCGAGGGAGTGCTCGACTATCTGTCGGGCCGCAAGGATTTGAGTATCGGCTCGATGAACGTGGAGGTGACTTCCGTCCAGTTCGATGGCAACACGGCGGATGCCACGGTAGCGTTTTCGCCAAAAGGAGTTCCCTCGAGCCAGGGTATGACCATGCGCTATCAGCTCGAACAGCAGGGGAGCCGGTGGGTGGTGGTGTCGCATCAGGATTCCGGCCACGCCGCCTCGGTTGCGCCGGGTGGGCCGAACCCCCACGGCGGTGGCGCGGTTCCCCAACCCTCCAATCCCCACGGAGGCGGCGGGAGCGGTGCCGGCGCTCACATGCCCTCGCCTGAGGATCTTCCCCCAACTGGCGGCAAAAAATGAAGCGCGTCGCCATCCTGGGCGGCGGTCCGGCGGGCGCGTTCGCAGCCGAGCAGTTGGCATCGGCTGGCTGGCAAGCAGTGTTATTCGACGAAAAGCTGGCTTGGGAAAAGCCATGCGGCGGCGGCCTGACCTACAAGGCGTACAGTCACTACCCTTTCTTGCTTGAGAATTCCACTCCGAAACGATTCGTCACCGAAACCGTGCTCGCCGCACCCCGTGCCGGTGCCGTTAGCCTCCAGCTCGATCAGCCGCTTCTGATTTATTCGCGCTTCGACCTTAACCGGCTCTTGCTGGATCGCGCCGAACGAGCCGGCGCGCAAATCGAACAGGCCCGCGTGCTCGAAATCACTCGGCAGGGCTCGCGCTGGCGGGTCCTAACCAATCACGGGAGCGCCGACGCCGACTTCTGCATCGTGGCCACTGGCGCGCGCAACCCGCTGCGCGAGGTCGGAACACAACTCACTGCCTGCGACACCATGTCGGCGCTCGGCTACTACGTGCCCGGCGAGCAATCGATGATCGATATTCAGTTCCTGCCGCGACTGGAAGGCTACATCTGGATCTTCCCCCGGTGCAGCCACCTCTCGGTCGGCATCTGCGGCAAGGGGGAACCTGCCGGGGCCTTGCGCAAACGCCTCGAGCAATACATGACCGAGCGCGAGATACCCTGGAAGCACGGGTCTTTCTACAGTCACCTGCTGCCTTCGCTTCATACAGCTTCCTGGCGCAGGAACCGCGTGACCGGCGAGGGCTGGCTAGCCGTGGGTGACGCCGCGGGCCTGGTAGATCCGATCACCGGCGAAGGCCTGTATTACGCCATCCGATCGGCAGACCTGGCGGTCCGCGCACTGCTCTCGGAGGTGACAGGACTGGCCGAGAAGATGAACCTGTACCAACGACTGCTCCGGCGGGATTTCGCCGGCGACCTGGAGTTCGGCTCGCGGCTCGCCCGCCGCGTTTTTCACGGGCGATTCCTGTGGGCCTCGGTGCCTGCGCGCATGGTGCAGTTTACCCGCAGCAGCCCCCGGTTTTCCGCCATCATGCGCGATCTGTTCGCCGGGCGGCAGTCTTACCTCGATCTGCGCCAGCGGCTCCTCAAGAATCTGAATGGCAGCCTTTACGAGATGTGGATGAGCCTGGGCTTCCGCCGGCTGGTTCCGCGCAAGGCGGCCTGATGCCCCTTGTGAACCGCTCCCGATCCGAAGACCTATTTCGCCGTGCCCAGCAGATCATCCCCGGCGGCGTCAATTCGCCGGTCCGCGCGTTTCGTAGCGTCGGCGGTACGCCGCCCTTTCTGGCACGGGGCGAAGGTTCCCATGTCTTCGATGTCGACGGCAATGAATACATCGACTACGTCGGCTCCTGGGGTCCGCTGCTGCTCGGTCACCGCCATCCGGCGATTCTCAGTGCCATTGAAAAAGCGCTCGAAATCGGAACCAGTTTTGGCGCTCCCACCGAAGCCGAGGTCGAGTTAGCCGTCGCCATTTGCGACGCTGTGCCGTCGATTGAGATGGTCCGGCTGGTCAATTCGGGAACCGAGGCCACCATGGCGGCCATCCGCGTGGCGCGCGGTTTTACCGGCCGCGACCTCATCGTCAAATTCGAAGGCTGTTACCACGGTCACGTCGATTCGCTGCTGGTCAAGGCCGGTTCCGGCGTCGCCACCCTGGGCATCGCCGACACGCGAGGCGTGCCAAGGGCTTTCTGTGACACGACGCTGGCATTACCATACAATTCGGCCGAAGCCGTCGAGCAAGCCTTTGACGCGCACGGCGACCGGATCGCCGCGGTTATGGTGGAACCCGTGGTAGGCAACATGGGATGTGTGCCACCCCTTCCCGGGTATCTCGAATCCCTCCGCGAGATCACCACGCGGCACGGCGCGCTGCTGATCTTCGACGAAGTGATGACCGGCTTCCGCGTGGCGTTTGGCGGTGCCCAGCAGCTCTTCGGCATCCGACCCGATCTCACCACGCTCGGCAAAGTCATCGGCGGGGGGTTGCCGGTTGGGGCTTACGGAGGCCGGAAGGACATTATGAGCCAGGTCGCCCCTGCCGGCCCAGTCTACCAGGCCGGGACGCTGTCGGGCAATCCTCTCGCCGTAGCTGCAGGCTCGGCCACGCTGCGTTATTTGAAGGCTCATCCGGAAGTATATGGCCAGCTTGAAGCCCGAGCTGCGGAGCTCGGCGCGGCACCGCCGCCCAGGGTCACCGTCAACCGGGTCGGCTCCATGTTCACATTCTTCTTTACTGCCCAGCCTGTGACCGACTACGAGTCGGCGAAGCGTTCCGATACCGCGTGCTTCGCCCGTTTCTTTCAAGCCATGCTGGCCGAGGGCATTTACTTGCCGCCTTCTCAGTTCGAAGCCGCTTTTGTCTCGGCCGCCCACACCGACGCGGACGTGCGCCGGACCGTCGCCGCCGCCCGTCAAGCCCTCAGCGCTTGATGCCGCGCAGCAGACGGCGTGCCGAATAGCTCACGATTCCAAAAAAGACGGCGAAACTGATCCCAATTACTGCCGCCTGCCGCTTCGGAGACAGGTGCGTGGCCGCCGGAGCAGGCTGAGGTCCAAAATCGAGGCTGACCTGGACATGTGCCTCCGCCGGTTGGTCTTCCTGGTTGTCGATCACCACTACGTAGTCGCCCGCCATAGAGACCGGGTATCGTAGGCGGCCGGTAGCGGCGGCTTCGGTCGCGGCTAAAACTCCGTATGATCGCTCGGTGCGCATGCGCTCGAGGTCTTCGCGCCGCATCAGCTTCAGCCGAAGGTGGCGGGAGCCTGAGCGCACTTCGAAATCCGCCGCCACGAATGCCGCTTTCTGCTTGAGGCCCAGTTCCAGGTAGCGCCACTGTCCGGCTGGGATCCGATAGACTTCGTCCACGAGGTCCACCCGCGTGCTGGCGGCAAAAAAGAATAACACAATTGGAATCATCGAGCTAGCGAAGGGACCCGGCCCTCTCCCCTGTCGGAAGGGGCTAAAATGGGGTCCATGAACGACAGTATGGCACAGGCGCGACCGGGCTTTGCCCCGTTGGATCTCGCTGGGTGGAAGACCGCTCTGAACTGGGTAGGCGCTTGCGCCCTGACAGTTCTGTTTCTCGCCTCGGGTCTATGGAAAATCACCGATCCTCAAGGTTGGGCGGTTCGCCTCACGCAGCTGAAGTTCCCTGAGGCCCTGAGCCTGGCTGGGGCACTCGTGGTTGGGATCACGGAGACGTTGGCCGCTGTTTTGGTGCTGGTGCCGCGGTTCCGCCGGTGGGGGGCTGTTCTGGCCGGGCTGTTGCTGACTGCCTTCATGATCTACATGGGTGTGAACTATCATGCCCTCAAGAGCGCGGACTGCAGCTGCTTTCCCTTTCTGAAACGCGTGGTCGGTCCGATGTTTTTCGCCGAAGACGGGGCGATGCTTCTGGCCGCCGTGGTGGCTGGGGCCTGGTCCAAACCGGCGAGCGGGTTGCGCAGCGTTGTGGTGATCCTCGGCGCCGTTGCGGTGTTCGCGGGCGTGTCGTACGGTGTGAACGAGGCGCGGCAGACGGGTGCAAGAGCGCCGGACACTATCACCGTGGGCGGCAAGCCATATTCGCTCCAGCAAGGCAAAATCCTGCTTTTCTTCTTCGACCCGGAATGCATCCACTGTCTCGACGCCGGCAAGCGGATGTCACACTACAACTGGGGCGAGACGCGTATCGTCGCCGTTCCGATCCAGCAAGCGCGCTTCGCTGCCAGCTACCTGGATGACACTAAACTGAAGGCCGTCGTTTCCAACGATTTGGCGCAACTGAAGGCGATCTTCCCGTTTGTGAGTGTCCCGGCGGGAGTCGCGCTGGAAAACGGACGGGAGAAGATGCCCCTCACGAAATTCGAGGGAGACGAGCCGCTGGCAACGCTCAGGCAGCTCGGTTTTGCTCGCTGAGGTGGGCCGGCAACCGCCTTCCGGCCGCGGCCGCCTCTTTACTGGTCCGCCCGGCGCTTCAGCGTGGGGCGCTCGTCCTGATCGGGCTTCTGCTTGTCGTCGCCGTTCTCATCCACTGGTCCGGTGCCGGTTCCTGGTGCACGCCGCAGGCGTGGACGGTTGGAATCCTTGTCGGAGTCAACCTTGCGGCGGTTGTGCAGCATCGCCAGCCGGTTCTTCACGTCGTTGAACTCGGAAGTGTTCACAACATACTCGGGCTTGGAGACCAGAATCTTCTGGATCTCGTCCTGAGCCGCTTTAATGCGGTCGTCCGTCATGGGATGCGTCGAGAACACCTTCGACATTGTGCCCGGTTTCTTTTTTTCCAAGGACTGGATTTTTTCGAAGAAGTCCACGAACGAGGTCGGGTCGTAGCCGGTCTTGTAGAGATACTGCAAGCCCAGATAGTCCGCCTCCCGTTCAAAGCCGCGGGAAAACGTCAGAAACCCCATGGGAATCGCCAGGCCGGCACCCTGCCGGATGGCATATCCGGTCCACCCGCCCATGAAAATCAGCGGGATCGACGCGATGTTGATGATTTCGCCGCGCGTCGCCTGGCGCGTTCCGTGCCGGGCCGCGACATGCGCGATCTCATGCGCCATCACGCCGGCCAGCTCGGACTCGCTGTCAGCCTTCAGAATAAGGCCGGAGTTCACGAAGAAGAAACCGCCTGGCAGAGCGAAGGCGTTCACCTCCTCTGTGTCCAGCACCTTGATCGTGAACGGCACCTTGGCGTCGGAATTACGGACCAAATTCTGACCGACCCGACTTACATATTCGGCAATGATCGGATCATCGATGATTTTGGCTTCACGTTCGACTTCCTGTGCCAGTTGTTTGCCGAGGGCGATTTCCTTCTCGAGGGAGTAGAAATTCACGCCCTTGCCAACGTCGCGGTTCCCGATTTCCTCGGGATCTTTTTTCTTGTCCTTAGCGAACGCCGTACCCCCGACCAAGCACAGCGCCACCACCATCCCAATGAGCCCTACAGAAACCCGCTTCATCCGGAAAACTCCTGTATGGTTACACTATACGCCATCTCTGGCCTAATCCGCTCACCTATTTGGACCGTCCCACACCGGGGCCGGGTTTCGGAATCTTCATGAAATGGTCCGGGTTGTTACACTTTCCATCGCCCGCCGCGGTTTGAGGCAGGCGCGGGAGACCGCCGGCGATGGCCTCACAGGCCTGTGCTCGTCAGTTTTGTCGGCCGGCGGTAGCCGCGGGGAGGAGCAGGGGACTGGTCCGATTCCTTCGCTAGGCGGCTTAGACCGATCGAGGCAGTAGGGATCTCGGGAGAGCGCACGGGGGAGCTTTCGTTCACGCCCGATCTCGATCGCCACGTTTGGATTCGTAAGAGCTTTGCCGAGGATCACCGGGCTGGCGGGAACGAAGGCTGCCGGCGCTATAATGAACCGTAAACTTCTTCTTTAATTCACAAACAAGCGTGCGATGACCGAACGGACAAAAGAAAAAGCCAAAGCGGCTGCGGTGGCGAGTGTCGGCGCCGGAGTCGGCGGCGTGGGCGGCGCCTCGGTGGGCGTTTTGGAACTCGCCGCCATGGGTACTGCGACCGAAGTGACGGCGGGCGCGATAATCGTAGCCGGAGCCGCTGCGGGAGCTGCTCTTTTTCTTGCCGGATGGGGCCTTTACCGAGTCTTGACGAAACCTAACCAGAAGTCTTGAGGGTCCTCGCCGGAGCAGTGCGCCTTTGGCGAGCGGCTAATCCAGGCTAACCGCTTCGACGAGCGGCCGGGCGCTCGATTCGGCTACCGTCCTCGGATGTCCTTCATCCAGAAAAGACAAGTCTGCAGTTCGAGGCACGCTCCTCGGACCGGGGGTAGGCCGACCCAGGGTCGGTTGCGAACTTTTGTGGACGTTTCGTGACGGGCCAGGGCCGAGAAAAATGACAAAAACTCGTTGTATCGAGTCACCGAGGTTCCCCTTCGTCTTGTGAACGGCCGCCGCTTTCCGCTCACCACAACAGGACAGGTGGTTCGAGGTGCGGGACGGTAATTTGATGTTTCACGTCGGAAGAAAAAAACACCTCGGCACGGTGGTTGCGTTAGTCTCGTTCGCGCGTGGGATCCTGCGATCCCCAATCGAATCAGCAAGGACCCCTTATTGGTATTTGATACTCCGGCCGGATTCGCGAGTGTACGTCCAGCTTCGATCCAAAAATCCGGAGGAGGCGGTGCGGACCCGAGCGCTACCTACCTGGAGGAGGTTGGCCCCCGCCCGCGCCCGGGCGCTGTGGCGACGGCGTCGTGGTACGTTTTTGGGAGCGGTTCGGTCTCTGCTGCGACCGAGGAGGAGTCGCGTACCGGGAGCAAAAGGGGAGTCTCGGTAGCGAACTGACTCAAAAGGCCTTTGCGCCTGCTTCGGCAACCGCGTGGTCCTGCTGGCCCGACCCGCCGCTGACGCCGATCGCGCCCATGACCTCGTCGCCTCGTTTGAGAGGGATCCCGCCGGCGAAAATCATCACGCGGCCGTTGTTGGAAGCGTGGATTCCGAAGAACTGGCCGCCCGATTGGCTGTGCTCAGCCAGGTCCTTGGTTGCAATGTCAAAAGCCCGCGAGGTCCAGGCTTTCTTGATCGAAATGTCGACGCTTCCTATCCAGGCCTTATCCATGCGGACATGGGCGACCAGGTTGCCGCCTCCGTCCACCACCGCAATATTCATCGGCTGGCCGACTTCTTGAGCTTTCTTTTCAGCAGCAGCAATGATTCGTCGTGCGTCTGCGAGTGTGAGCATTCTGACCCTCCACCAAGAATAGATCTCACGAATCGTTTGCCGGCAACACCTTGAAGGGCGGAATGGTACGGTCGCGCACGAAACCCGCCACCGCGCCCCGGTCACGCGAATCTCCCAAGAGTTCCGCCAAATGTGGGCCGGCACCTGCGTGAATCCCGGATGGCCGCCACACGGGTCCCGGTGTCTTCGTTCTCGTGCTGAGACTCCGCAGCTAACGAGCGTGCGGCGTCTGACGCACGTGGCAGCCGAGAGGCGGTCGAGGCGGCCGGCGCCCTGGTTCGTCTAAGGCTGAGCCAATGGCCATGCCGCCCATTCCGCCTTGGCCCGCTTGATCGCATAGGCCAGGTTCGACTATACTCCGCTCAATGACTGTTGCTTGACTGGGCAGCAGAGCGGAGCCGAAACAGGAGGCACGCGTATGAGGATATGGATCCAAACGTTAACGGGAATTGCGGCGTTGGCGGCTTTCGGTATGGTGACGGGAAACGGATGGACGCCAGCCGCACAAGCGCAGGCCCCCACCCTCCAGAAAAAACCGAAGGACACGGTCGAATACAACCTGTTCAACGCTGTCATCAAGGACATTCAGGACAACAATTCGGGCCAGGCGATCAACGATCTCAATATCTGGACGCAGAAGTATCCTGATTCGGATTACCGAGACGATCGTCTGTACTATTTCATGCAGGCCTACAGTAAGGCGAGTGCGCCCCAACCGGACAAGGTCGTCGATTACGGCTCTCAGCTGGCGGCGAAGGGCTTGGCCGCGACGTTTCCGGATCCGAAAGAGGGCCCCACTATTATCCTGAACGTGCTGTATTTGCTGACTGCGACGATTCCCACCTTGCCCAACCCCACGCCGGATCAGGTGGCCTTGGGCATCAAATCGGCACACGATCTATTGGACTACCTGCCGGGTTTCTTCGCCGTGGACAAGAAGCCGACGAGTTTGCCCAGTCTGGCCTGGACCCAGGCCCGCGTGCAATTGGAGACGGCGGCGAAGAAGTCACTCATCGGGCTAGCCCTGGTACCGGGTAACGCGGCCATGACCAAGAACCCTCAGGATTGCACGGGCGCCGAGGCGGCTTATCGGAAGGAACTCCTAGTCTACCCCGAGAGCTCGGTCCTGGCCTATCAACTGGCG
>JAGWQP010000179.1 GCA_028876805.1 Acidobacteriota bacterium
AGTTGCGAGAACAGCAAGCCGCCGACTACCACCAGGCCAAGCGGGCGCCGGGCTTCGCCGCCCGCGCCGTATCCGAGCGCGATCGGCACCGCGCCGAGCATAGCTGCCATGGTGGTCATCATGATCGGTCGGAACCGGATCAGGCAGCCTTGATAAATCGCCTGCATCGGCGTCAGGTTTTGTTCGCGTTCAGCTTCGAGAGCGAAATCGATCTGCATGATGGCGTTCTTTTCCACAATGCCAATCAGCATGATCAGACCCACGAACGCGTAGATGTTGAGGTCGATGTGGAACAGGTACAGCGTGAGCAGCGCGCCGAAGCCCGCCGACGGCAGCCCCGACAGGATCGTCAGCGGGTGAATGTAGCTTTCGTACAGAATGCCCAGCACGATGTACACTACCATCACGGCGATCACCAGCAGCACCCATAGGTTGCCGAGCGAGGTCTGGAAGCTGCGCGCCGCGCCCTGGAATTGCGTGCTGATGGTCGCGGGCAGCTCGCGGGTTACCAGGTCTTGCACCCGCGAAACCACGTCGCCCAACGCCGCCCCCGGCTGGAGGTTGAACGAAACCGTCGCCGCCGGCAGCTCCCCATAATGGTTGATGGTTTGCGGACCCGTCTCCGTCACCACGCGCGACAGCGTATCGAGCGGAATCAGTTTACCGTTTATGTTCTTGAAATACAGCATGGAGAGGGCATTCGGGTCGGCTTGATACTTGGGCAGCAGCTCCAGCAGCACCTTGTACTCATTGGCCGAACCATAGATAGTCGAGACCCAGCGCTGCCCGTACGCATCATAGAGCGAGTTCTCGATTTGGTTGGCGTTCACGCCCATGGCTGCGGCCTTGTCGCGGTCGATTGTAACGGTCACTTGCGGGGTTGCGACCGCCACGTCGCTGGTCACATCCTCTAGGCCCGGCACCTGTTGCATCAACTCCGCCAGACGGCCGGCTTGCTCGTAAAGCTCGTCTTTATCGGGACTCTGCATCGAGAACTGATAGACACTCTTGGTCACTTTGCCACCGATCTGGATGGTGGGCGGATTCTGCGGATAGGCTTTCATGCCGGGGTAACGGGCCAGCTCCGGTCGCAGCTTTTTGATCAGATCATTGACTCCCAGCGCGCGCTGGCTGCGCGGTTTCAGATGAATCACGAGCGACCCGTAATTGGGACCGCCCAGGTTCGTGGCCGTCGTCCCGCCCACGCTTGCCATGAGCGCTTCCACGTTCGGATCCGTCGCCACCATATCAGCGATCTTCTTCTGGTATTCCACCATCTGGTAGTAGGAGGTTCCCTGGGCCGCCTCGGTGTAGATCTGAAGCTGGTCGGTGTCCTGGTCAGGAATGAATCCCTTGGGGATCTTGACAAACATGTACAAGGTAGCGGCTAGTACGACCACAAAGGTCGCCATCACCGCCGGCCGCAATCGCAAGGCCCACTGCAGGCTCCGGTCATACACCGAGAGCATCCCTTCAAAGAACTTCTCGGTGGTTTTGTAGAACCACCCACGCTCGCCGGCATGGACTGAGCGCAGAAACCGGCTGCACAGCATCGGGGTCAAGGTCACCGACACCAGGCCCGAAATCAGGATGGCTACGCAGATGGTAACGGAAAATTCCTTGAACAGCCGCCCCAGAATGCCGCCCATGAACAGCACGGGAATGAAGACCGCGGCCAACGACAGCGTCATCGAAACGATGGTGAAACCGATCTCGGCCGAACCGCGTAATGCCGCCGCCAGCGGTCGCTCGCCCAGTTCGATGTGTCGAACGATATTCTCCAGCATCACGATGGCGTCGTCCACCACGAACCCGATCGAAAGAATCAGAGCCATCATCGAGAGGTTGTCCAGGCTGTAGTCCAACAGGTACATGACGGCGAACGTGCCGATGATGGAGAAGGGAAGGGCCAGGCTCGGAATGATGGTGGCCGAAAGGTTCCGCAGGAACAGAAAGATCACCATCACCACCAGAGCCAGCGTCAGCAGCATGGTGAACTGCACGTCCTTGTAGGATTCGCGGATCGTGTCGGAACGGTCGTACAGGATGTCCATGTGGACCGAGGGCGGCAACTCACTTTTGAAGACCGGCAGCAGACTCTTGACGCCGTCGGTGACGGCGATGGTGTTGGTGCCGGGCTGGCGTTGAATGGCCAGGATGATGGCGCGGTCGCCGTTGTTGTGGTGGTAGAACCACGAGGCCGTCTTGTCGTCTTCCACGCTGTCGATGATGCTGCCCAGCTCTTGCAGGCGCACCGGGGTGCCGCCGCGATAGGCCACCACCACCGGCCGGTATTGCGCGGCGTTCATCAATTGGCCGCTGGCCATGAGGGTAAAGGCGCGCTGCGGGCCGATGATCGATCCGGTGGGCAGATTGACGTTCCAGTTCCTCAGCGCGGTTTCGATTTCATTCAACCCGATCTGGTGGGCGGCCAGCGCGTGCGGGTCCATCTGCACGTGAACCGCGTATTTCTGCGCGCCCAGCACCTGCACCTGCGCCACACCGCTGATGGTCGAGATGCGCTGCGCAATGCGGGTTTCCGCGTATTCATCGAGTGTCCACAGCGGGAGTGTTTCCGAAGTCAGCGTGAGGTACAGGATGGGTTGGTCCGCCGGGTTCACCTTGGTGAAGGTGGGCGGAGTCGGCATGTTGGGCGGCAGCAGACGCGCGCCCTGCGTGATCGCCGCCTGCACGTCCACGGCTGCCCCGTCCAGCTTCCGGCTCAGGTCGAATTCGAGGGTGATCTCGGTCGAGCCCTGGGAGTTCGTCGAGCTCATCGAGTTGAGCCCGGCGATCAGAGAAAACTGGTTCTCGAGCGGCGTCGCGACCGCCGAAGCCATCGTCTCGGGACTCGCACCCGGCAGGCTGGCGGTCACCAGCAGCGTCGGGAAATCGACGTTCGGCAAGTCGCTCACCGGAAGGCTGCGGTAGGCCACGGCGCCAAACAGAGCGATCGCGCCCATCAGAAGGCTGGTCGCAATCGGCCGCTCGATAAATGTCCGGGAGATGTTCATTTGTCAGTCTCCCGGCGCGATCGCCGGTTGGACGACGCAAACGGCGTTTGTGCCGCGCCTGCCACCGCTCCAATCCTAGCGCCATTCAGGTAGACGCCACACGCCTCAATAGCCAGCATCCGCAGTCCGGCGGCAACGGGCCTTCCAACGAAAGTTTGGGAAAAGTTCACGCCACGCCCTCGCGCCGCCGCACCGCGGCCGGCGCCCGAGCGCCGGCGGGATTCAGTCTAAACCTGCGGCGCGCCGCCCGGCTCGGCGGGCGCCCCCTTTGTCTGGTCCGCCCCGGGCCGGCCTCGCCCGCCCGGTCCACCCCGCCCGTCGCGCACGACCACGCGGCTGTCGGGGGCCAGCCGTAGCTGCCCTTCCGTCACCACCGTCTCGCCGGCCTCGAGGCCCTGGTCGACCACCATGTCCTGGTCCACGCGCAGGCTCGCCGTGACGTTCCGCACTTCGACCGAGCGGTTCGGCTTGACGACCCACACGAACGTGCCGTTCTGTCCGGTCTGGATGGCCTGGTTTGGCACCACGATCGCGTTGGGCCGCGTGGACAGCCGCAGCGTGACGCGGACGAATTGACCGGGCCACAGTTTGCGATCGTGGTTTTCGAAGGTGCCTTTCAGTTTGATGGTGCCGGTGGTTGTGTCGACAGCATTATCGACGAATGTGAGCACGCCGGTTTCTTCGGTGCCCTCTTCATCCTGCAGCCGGGCGCGCACGGGCAGCTTTCGTTGCGCCATGTAGCGCTTGATGTCGCTCAGCTGCGCCTCCGGGACCGAGAACGTCACGTAGATCGGCTCGACCTGCGTAATCGTAATCAGCTCCAGATTCGGGGCCACCACGTTGCCTTGTTTGATGGTGAGGTTTCCGGTTCTGCCATCGATCGGCGAAGGAATGCTGGCATAACTCAGCTGAATGCGCGCTGCGTCCACGGCGGCTTTGGAGGCTGCCAGTTCGGCCTGCGCGCTCTCGATCGCGGCTTTGTCGGCTGCCACGGCTTGGGTCGTGGCGTCGGCGTTGGCCGTCAACTGCTCGGCTTGGTCTTTGGAGATGATGCCGCCCTTGAACAATTCCTGATACCGCGTGGCCTGTGACTCCTGATAGCGCAAATTGGCGGAGTCGCGGGCCAGATTCGCCCGCGCCTGCCCCATTGAGGCTTCGTCTTTGGCCACGGTTGCCAAGGCCTGGTTCAGAGAGGCCTGGAATGGGCGCGGATCAATCGTGAACAGCGCATCGCTCTTCTTTACGTAGTCGCCTTCGTGAAAATAAACGTTGGTGAGTTCCCCACCCACCTGCGCCTTGACTGAGATCGTGGAATAGGCTTCCACGTTTCCGATGACCTGGATTTCGACGGGAACGGTTTTCTCGGTCGCCGTTGCCACGGTGACTGGCACATCTCCGCCGCCGCCCTTCTTGCCGCCGCGGCCTCCTCCCGGCCCGGTAGCCGAGACCTGGCCGCTAGTACAACCAATGAGAACTCCCAGGAGTCCAGCTAGGCTGATCGTAATCCATCGGTTCTGGGCGATTCCCCGAAAACCGCCCGGACTGCGCACTGCACTTGTAGACATAGAAGCCTTATGCCGCTAGGGCGCCTAAACGAATGATAAAGTTACCAGATGGCCCGCACAATGGCTCGAAAGAGGCACCTACCCGAGGCCCTCGATAAGGCGTGCCTCAAAGCTTCGGCTTGGGGGGCCCGAGTTCGCGCGCTACTACGGTGTCGCTAAATCCGAACCGATTGTGGCTGCCATCGCAAAAGGGCTTGTTGGCGGAATGGCCGCAGCGGCACAGCGAAACCACACGGCGTCCCGCCAAACCAAATGCGTTGCCGGCCGGGTCGACGATCTCAAAATCGCCTTCGATGCGAATCGGACCGTTAGATTGGGGAGCGATCTTGGTAGGGGACATCCTTCGGATCGTAGCACGGCCGCGGCGTTAAGGAAGGTCGGCTGCGGGCCTCGTCGGGCGCCTTCGGACAGGATCGGACCGCGCAACATGCGGGTGCGTGGTTGGGCGTGATATTATGAGAGCGTCCCATCCAATCAGAGGTTTCCGTGGCAAGGATCACCCGCAAAGAACTCAAGACGGACAAGTTTGCGCTGGAAGTCGAACACACATTCAGCTTTTTTGAAGAGCATCAGCAAGAGATTGCCCGCTACGGCGGTATCGCCCTGGTCGTAGTCGTACTGGCCGCCGGATTCTACGTCTACCGCCAGCATCAGCACACAGCCCGCGAAGCCGCCCTGGCGCACGCGCTCCAGATTCAGGATACCCCGGTTGGAACTCCTCCTGCTGGCAGCACCACCATTACCATGTTCCCTACCGAGCAGGTCAAAGACGATGCGGCCCTCAAGGTTTTCAGCGACTTGAGGAGTAAGTACTCCGGCAGCGATGAGGCCGAGATCGCCGGATACTACCTCGGTGGGATTCAGGCCGGCCAGGGCAAGCTGGCCGACGCCGAGAAGACTTTCCGGGAAGTGGCGGAAAAGGGTAATGAGCAATACGCCTCGCTGGCGAAGCTGTCTTTGGCGGAGGTCTACTTCGCGCAAGGCAAGGTGGATCAGGGCCGCAAGATTTTCGAGGACTTGATCGCGCACCCTACGGTATTCGTCTCGAAGGATCAGGCACAGATCGGCTTGGCCCGCGCGCTGCTGCCGGTGCGGCCCGAGGAGGCGCGCAAGATCCTGGAGCCTCTGAAGAATACTTCAGGCGCCGCGGCCCAAATCGCTCTCCAGTTGTACAGCGACCTGCCGCCACAGTAGACAGGCGGCGTCGATCGAGATGCTGGCCGGGCTGCGGTTTCGAGTGGCGCAAACCCGCGGACGGCGATACCCTGAGGCCCCGCATCCCTACCGAAACGATTTTCAGCGGGACCGCGACCGCATCGTGCACTCCCGGGCCTTCCGGCGCCTGGAGGCCAAGACGCAGGTTTTTACTCAGGGGATGTCTGACCACTTCCGGAACCGTCTCACCCACACCATCGAGGTCGCTCAGATCGCGCGGACTCTGGCCGCCGCGCTGGAGTTGGATGAGGACCTGACCGAGGCCCTAGCTTTGGCGCACGATATCGGGCATCCTCCCTTCGCCCATGCGGGCGAAGAGGAGCTCAACCACCAGATGGCGCGCTTTGGCGAGAGATTCGATCACAACTTCCACGCCTTGCGCATCGTAGAAAGTTTCGAGCAGCGCTATGCACGATTTCCGGGTTTGAATCTGACTTTCGAGGTTCGGGAGGGCATCATCAAGCACTCCCAGGATTTCGGGCCGGGCGAAAATCCGGAGTTCGATGCGTTTCTGCCGGGCTTGCGTCCTCCTCTTGAGTCGCAACTGATCGACCTGGCGGATGAGGCCGCCTATAACTCCGCCGATTTGGACGACGCGTTTTCGGCCGGCATGCTGAAAGCCAGTGACGCGGCCGATTGCATTCCGCAATACCGCACTCTTCTTGAAGCGGCGGAAGCCCAGTTCCAAGGAGCGAGCGAGCGAGAAGTCTTTCATGAAACTCTCCGCCAGCTCGTCGACGCGCTGGTTTCCGGCCTCATTGAAGGCACGGTGGCACGGGCACGCGAGGCGGGCGTCACGTCCACCGACGAGGTGCGGACTTTTTCGCGGCGCCTCGCCGCCTTTGCTCCGGAGGAGGCCGAAACCAGCCGGCAGCTGAAGCGCTTCCTCTACGAGAAGGTTTACGCGGCGCCCGCGCTGGTCGAGGAGCGCGCCCGCTCGGTAGCCATGATCAAGGAGCTATTTCAGTTCTTCCTCGAGCGTCCGGACCGCCTGCCGCAGCCGTACTCTGAACAGGCGAACCACACTCCCGTGCATCGCGTGGTCTGCGACTACATTGCGGGCATGACGGACAGTTTCTTCCGGCGCACCTACGAACAGACGATCACTCTTCGAGCGATGTGAAGTTGGAAAGCTCCGCTTGGCGGACACCGTACACTTTGAGGATCTGCCGGCAGATCTCGTCGCCGATCCGCTCCGGCTTCTCCCCGGGATCGTGCTCGACTTCGACTTTGAAGAACAGGTTCGTTCGATTCATCGGTTCGCGGATTCCTTACCTCTTATACTAGGAGAATGTCTTGCGCTCTCTGTCGCGTCCGCCGTGCGAGGCGTTCCTGCCCGGGCGTACGCGGCGAGATCTGCACGATCTGTTGCGGGCGGGAACGCGAGGTCTCGGTAACCTGTCCGCTCGATTGCGAACACCTACGGGAAGCGCGCCGGCATGACAAGCCGGTCCCGCTCGACCCCGCGCGGGTACCGCATCGCGAGATCGAGGTGACCGAAAAGTTCCTGGCGGACAACGAAGAGCTTTTGATTTTTTTGGGTCGGACTCTGGGCATGGCCGCCTTGGAGACCGCCGGGGCGGCGGATTTCGACGTGCGCTCGGCTCTGGACGCGCTGATCCGGACCTACGTGACGCTGCAATCGGGCGTCTACTACGAGACCCGGCCGGACAATGCGCTGGCTAAACGCCTGTATGATGCGGTCCAGGAGGGCGTCGCCGAGTTTCGGCGCTCCGAGCAGAACCGCACCGGGCTACCGAAGACTCGCGATGCCGACATTCTGGGTCTGCTGGTGTTTTTCGAGCGCCTGGAGCTGGGCCGTAACAATGGACGACCGCGCGGGCGGGCGTTTATCGATCTGCTTCGGGGCTTCTATGCTGGGGCGGAGGGGGTGGCAGAAACGGCCAAGTCGCGCTTGGTCGTTCCCTGAAACCTACTCTCCGCTCGATCGGCAAAAGCCGCGCCGCGGCCGCCGGTATTCACCAGCTGTCTCAAGAACTGGTGACGCTCATGATCTCAATTCCGGGTCTGATACCACCGCCTTTCAGGCGGTTAACTGTAAGTTGGTCTTGTTCTCTATTTGAATGGTGCGACAGGGCTTTGAACTCAACGACGCCTCCCGCAGTCCTTCGAGCGCGTGGCCCGAGTCCGACTTAGTTCGAGTGCTTTTGCGGGTGCTCGACTGCCGGTCGAATCTCTGCCGCGTCCTCTGGATCTCGATCGACGGCCGGGCACGTTCATCAGGCCCGCCTCCTAACCGATATAGACTTGCACTCCAAGTGTGATGACGACCTCGGTGGGCGCGTGACAGGCAGCAGTCGCGGCTCGGTCTCGATCCGCCTCCCCGGTGAGCTCGATTTGGGTTGAGGGTCTTTCAGGCCCCATACGTCCTGCAAAATGATGCGGATCGGGCCATCAAGAGCTTCTGTGCGGTCTCGGTCGGTTCGCGCTGGACCCCCCGCCCAAGTTTTTTCGGTTCCTAGCGAGAACTATGTCGAGCACCGGAAACAGCAAAAGCGGGTTCGGTTCCCACCCGCGTTGCCGTCATGGGGCCGCAGACCGAGCGATGAGCCGAGATGGGGCGCAAGAGTCTCCGGCAGAATCGCGTCGGTAGAGTTGCTCTCCGTGGCGAACTTGGGCTGACCGGGTTGAGGGTCAGATCGATAGGAGCGGGGTAGGCAGACTTGGAGACCAGGCTTCCGACAAAGTATCGTGGAGCCGGCGAATGGCGCGGATCTGGGATTTGGGGTGCGGCGAAGCTGGCCGAAGTCGAAGCGCGTGGCAGAGTCGGGTTTGCCGGCCCGGGCATTTCGGGCGGCCGCATCGCGCCTGGTTTGGGACCGTTCTCCCTCTCAGTTGATAAGGCCTAGCTTTCGGCTGGGTATTGGCGGTTCGTGGTGGAACTTCGGTGTAGGCCGTCGTGAGGGATTGAGAGGGCTTGGGCGGCACGGTTGACGGTTCGATTACGCCAACGCTACAGTAGGAATGTTCACTCTCTTCTGGCAAGCCCCGTCCCCATCGTCTAGCCCGGCCTAGGACATCGCCCTTTCACGGCGGTAACGGGGGTTCGAATCCCCCTGGGGACGCCATTCACGTGATCGAGAAAAGATCTGGGGGCCGCCGCGGGCCACGATACCTCGTCTCGCACCCATTCGCCTGCAGCACCGGCAGCACGGGAAGACTCGGTTTGAGAATCAGCTTGCCGAAGCGCATTTCGCGAGCGTCGATCCAGGCGACCTCGGGCGACAGCAAACGCACCGATCGCTCGGCAAAGCGAGGCGCGGTCTGCTCGCTGAGGGGCGGCTCGATTTTGGTCTGGAAGTCTTGCGCATCAGTTGCTGCCAGTTAGACGCCGTATCATTTCCTCAGATCTAGAACGCCGCCTTTTAAGAATTTCCTCTTTTTTTGCCGGTATGGATTCGTCGGCATAGGCGACCGAAAGGCTTGAGTCCAACTGGTTCGGGAGTTTGCGGGATCTGGGTTCGAGTCTGTGGAGCGACCTTTTCTTGTCCGCCAGCGGGCAAACCATTCGTCGGCCGCGTTGAGCTTTCTCCAGTAAATGGCGAAGCCCTGGCGATCGATTTGCTTGCGTGCACTGACTCCCCTTAGGAGTCGCCGGCTAACTGAGACCGCGGTACGACGATCAGCGTGGTTAGGTCGCGGTGATCAGGCCACCGATCATGCCACGGGCATCGGGGGCAAAAATCCGAGCCGGCGCCGATTTCGAACGCGACCGGGAGCAAGCCGAAGATCATCGCCCGCGTGGTCATCGCCTCGACCCCGCACGTCGGCGGCGATTTTATGCCGGCGTTTGGTGTGTCAGCCCCACCCGGCAACGGGAACAGTGTTTTCCGTGGATCGAGTTATGTTTCTGGCCGACGCGACAGCGCGAAGGCTTCGGCGATGAGCTGGTAGGAGCGGCGCCGCGCTGCGTGGTCATGCATGATGTTGACCACGAACACCTCCTCGGCGCCGTACGCGGCGGCGACGGATTCGATAGTGATGCGAACCTTCGCCGGGTCGCCTGTGATCAGGCGGCGGTTCGGCGGCAACGTCTCCATCGGTACGCCTTCCTCCTCCAGATAGCGGAGCGCCCGTTCGACAGACGGCACCGGAATCAGCTTGCCTCGGTACAAATGCAGCATCATCATGCGGCTGCTGGCGGAGAGGCAGAGGGCTTCGCTTGCGGTTTCGGCGCAGATGGCCCAGACAGCCACCGCCGCCCGCGGCTCGCTCAAACGCCTGGAAGGCTGGAAGTGCTCGCGATAATAGGCCATGTATGGCGCGCCGCCCGGGTTGATGAAATCGGCAAAGCTGTACGGCAGGCCCATCTCAGCGGCCCAGATGGCCGATTGCGGTGACGAGCCTAGCAGCCAGGGTTCGGGGCTCTCAAACTGGATTGCCGCGACGGGCCCCAAAGCCCCCGGCGGCCGCGGGCGATGATTGAAATAGTCGAGCAACTCGGTCAGCTGTTCGGGGAAATCGTCAGGCGCGGCTTGGCGGCGATCGCGCTGCAAGGCGCGAGCCACGGTGGCGCTGGTTCCGGGGGCACGGCCGAGGCCAAGGTCGATGCGCCCAGGAAATAGGCTGCTCAACATGCTGAAGGTCTCGGCGACTTTGAGCGGGCTGTAGTGAGGCAGCATCACTCCACCAGCGCCGACGCGGATGCGGGAAGTGGCCCCCGCCACCGGCGCAATCAGGACCTCGGGGCTGGCGCAAGCCAGACCGGGCGTGCCGTGGTGTTCCGCCAGCCAGTAGCGGTCGTAGCCGAGCTGATCAGCCAAACGGGCGAGGTCCAAGGTGTTGCGTAAGGCGTCGCCCGCGGTCGAGCCTTCGGGAACTGGGGATTGGTCGAGAACGCTCAGGCGGAGGGGCTTTGCGGAGTCATTGGGCGGGGTCACCCTCTCATTTCTGACACAAATGCAAGGCCGAAATCAGGCGGGACCTAGAACTCGGTCCTGCCTACAGCCGGACCCTGTCCAATTTGAGTAAGGCCTGATTACGGAACCGGGAGTGGCCGATCGAGCTTCAAATCGTTCTAGAACCATCGGTACCGAACCGTTCAAAAGTAGTTTACATGTACGAGAGGCGAGAGATACGATGAACCAGCGGCTTTCTCCGTTTCAATATGGGGGAAACACGTGGCCAAGAGCCATGGCAACGATCCTTATTCTCGATAATGACCTAGGGTTTATGTTCTGGTTGGGCCAAGCTCTGACCGTGACGGGTCTTACGCCGATGCCAGCGCCGAGTGTCGCTGAAGCGAGGAAGCTACTGAGCCGCTTCCCGAGGGCGGTGGACGTACTGATTGTGAATATGGATGTCCGGGAGGCTCCGGAATATACCCGATCCTTACGAAATCAGCAAGGGAAACTCCGGGTGATCGCCACTGTGAGACACGGGGCAAAGCTGCCGATTGATTTCAAGGACGTCGACGCGGTGCGGACTAAGCCAGAGGTTTTGGACGAACTCACTACGGTGGAGTGGCGAAGGGCGGTCCGGCAGTTGCTGCCTGGCAAGTCGGGTCCGCGCCCGCGAGGAGCGTCCGTGGTGGAATAGGAACGTCGAAGGGGTAATGGTCTCGAGGTCGAAGACGACCTGGACGAGGTTGCACACCGTGGAGGGGCCCAGAAGGTTGACAAGTTGTTGACGATTCGTGCCCACGGAGCGCCACAGAGCCGCCGGTTGTCAATGGTCATCAACAGCCGCGTTGTAAGCGATTGCGACAACCTACAGGGGGTCAGCCAGCAATAGGCGCCTGCTGTCTAGAGTCGAGAGCAAGGCTGGGCGTATCCGCCATTCCCACTTAGCCAACCCTGATACAATCCGAGTCATGTTTAAAGGACTGGAGCACACCGCTATCGCGTCGCCCGATCCGAAGAGGCTGGCGCAGTGGTACGTGGATCATTTGGAATTCAAGATCAACTACGAGTACGACGGCAACTACTTCGTCAGAGCCGCGAACGGAACGGTGATCGAATTCATTCCCGCCGAAGGCCCTCGGGCGGAAGCCAAGATGAGGGACCCCGGGATCCGCCACCTGGCTATTCAGGTGGATGATTTCGATGCGGCCCGCGAGCGCCTTCAAAAGGCGGGCGTGAAATTCCTGGCGGAGCCGACCGGCACCCAGGGCAACCGTATCGTCTTCTTTGCCGATGGCGACGGCAACTTTCTGCACCTCATTCACCGGCCCAAGCCACTTCCATAACACCACCTGCGTCAATCGACGCCTTTTCATATAAGAAGTTCTAGAGCTTCTGACTGCGGTAACCCCCTATGGACCGGTCGAAGAGCCAGATCGCGCCAAAAACTACGAGCAGAATAGCCGGCAGGATAGCGACGCTGCGGAATGAGGTCTGGGCCGCGATGCCGAGCACGCGCTCCAGGGCGGGGCCGGGAGCCAGCGCTTCAAACGCCGCCGGACCGCCGGCGACGGCCACTTTCTTGTGGTCGAAGATCGCGCCCATCAGCGGGAGCACGAATTGGATCGACAGTGTGCCGGCCGTGCCCATGAGACCCATGAGCAGTGCGCCCCCGCGCGGGAAGCGCTCCGAGGCCGTGGCCAGCATAGTTGGCCACATGTAGCAGACGCCGGTGCCCCAAAGGGTGGCCGCGAGCAGACCAGTGGCAGGTGATTCGGCGAAGCTGAGCGCCACCAGACCCGCCGAGGCCATCAAGCAGGAGAACCAGAGGACGCCAATGGGCGAGAGCTTGTCGACCAGCGGGCCGGCGAAATGGCGCATCAAAAACATCAGGGCACTGACATAGACCAGAAGCAGAATGCCCGGCATGTGCACGGTGCGGCTCAATGCGAGGTCTACCCACTGGCCCGGCGCCAATTCGGAGGCCGCGGTGAGAAACATCGAGCCGAAGAGCACCGCGAACAGCGGGTCGCCAAGTTCGCGAAACATCTGCTTCATCGAGACTCCGGCAGCGGCACGCTCGGTCGGCGGGAACTTGAGGCCGGCCGACAGCACGACCACGGCGACGGCAGGCAGCAGCACGACGCCGAGCTTCGCCTGCCAGCCGAGGCCCCAGGTGGACATTCCGACGCCCAGCAATCCGCCCATCACAAGCCCACCCGGCCACCAGGCATGAACGGCATTCAATCTCGCCGTCTTCTGGTCCGTATAGAGGGTGGCAATGAGCGGGTTGATTACCGTTTCGACCAACCCCCAGCCCACGCCGGCCACCACGGCACCGACCCAGAGCACCCGATAGATGGCGGCGCCGGAGGCCAGGCTTCCGGCAAAGATCATGATCAACATCCCCGCAGAGAAGAGGATAGCGGAGAGCGGCAACAACAGGCCCATTCCAATGATGTCGAGCAGCGGGCTTCCGATCGCAATGGTGAGAGCGAAGCCCAAAAACGGCACACCAAGAATATTGCCAATGTGCTCGGCCGAGTGCACCTTGTCAACCGGGTCCAGGAAAACGCGCTGCAAATCGGCGGCCGTCGCCGCCCGCAGGGAGGCATTGATTCCGGCCGTCGCTAACGCCAGACTGCTCACCAGGAAAAGGCGAGTCTTGCGATACGCCGCATGCCGGTCTGAGATTGCCGTCGAGTGGGCGGGGGTGCTCATAACTCGCTTCCAACCTCCGCCCAGCCGTGTTGCCGGTGGCTGGCCAGTTCGGCTTCCAAGATTATCAATTGCCGGAGGCCGTCGGCAAACTGCGGGTACTCCGGCGTCGAGCCGGGCTGCTCGATCGACTGGTAGAAGCGGCGGAAAGTTTGCTTAAAGGTGTCGTAGTAGCCCTCGCTGTGGCCACCGGGCAGTTCGGCGTACGAGCGGGCGCCTGGCTTGAGCAGCGAAGGGTCCTTGATGACCAGCTGGTTGTACGTGTTCCGGTTACCGATCCACAACTCCTCGGGCCGCTCCTGGTTCCAGGCCACCGCCGATCTGGTCCCGTAGATCTCGAGGCTCAGCCGGTTCTTGCAACCTGCGGAAACCTGGCTTGCGGTGAAAGCTCCACGCGCGCGTGCGCCCAGATGAAAGACGACCGAGGCGAAGTCCTCGGTGTCGACTGTGGTTTCAATGGAGTCCTCGGCCGCAAGCGTTTTCCCGGCGAAAGTTTCCAGTGACCGCTTAGGCCGCCGGCGTGTCGGGTGAAACGTCTGCAGGTCGGCACAAAGGGCGGTGATCGGGTGGCCGGTCACGTGCTCGACCATGTCGCACCAGTGCGAGCCGATGTCGGCCAACACACGCGAAGGGCCGTTGTCGCGGGAATCGATCCGCCAGTTCCAATCCGTGTCGTACAGCAGCCAGTCCTGCGAGTAAGTGCCTTGTACCACTAGGACCTCGCCCAGATCGCCATCCTCGCGCATGCGCCGCATGTGCTGCACCATCGGGTAGTACCGAAGGTTGTGACAGGTGCAGTTGCGCAGGCCTTTGGCGGCAGCCAGCGCGACCAGCTGGCGCGCATCTTCGCTCGAAGTGGCCAGCGGCTTCTCGCATAGCACATGTTTGCCGGCCTCGAGCGCGGCCCGCGCCATGGGAAAATGCAGTGTGTTCGGAGTGCAGATGTGGACTGCACCGATGGCGGGATCCTCGAGGACCCGGCGATAATCGGCCTGGCCTCGCGCGCTGACGGTGTGTGCCTCCACTGTGCCCAGCCGCTCGAGGGTCTCCAGATGGACCCGCCCCATGAAGCCGGTTCCGATGATGGCGGAGCGCACGGCCTAGACCCACCAGGCGGCCGCCGGCGGCTCGCGCATGACGATCTGATTGAGAAAGGACGCTGCCCGCGCCAACCCCTCTTCGGGAGAGAGCAGGCTGTCCTCGTGTTCGATCGAGAGCACAGAATCGTAGCCGAACATGCGGAGAGTGGAGGCGAACTCCCGCCACCATTCCTCGCCGTGCCCGTAGCCGCAGGTGCGGAAGATCCACGCCCGGCGTCGTTCCTCTGTATAGGGCTTGGTGTCGAGCACTCCCGTCAGCGGCAGGTTGTGTTCGTAGATCTGGGTATCTTTGGCATGCACGTGGAAAATGGCGTCGCCCAGGAGCCGGATGGCCGCGATAGGATCGATGGCTTGCCAGAACATGTGGCTGGGATCGTAGTTGCAGCCGACCGACGGTCCGGCGATCGCGCGCAATTTCAGCAGGGTCTCGGGGCTGTAGACGACAAAGCCGGGGTGCATTTCGATGGCGACCTTCACGCCATGGTCAGCGGCAAATCGCGCGTGGCGCGTCCAATAAGGCGCGACCACTTCGTCCCATTGCCATTTCAAGGTCTCGAGATGTTCGGGCGGCCATGGACAGGTAACCCAGTTCGGGCGAGTGGCAAGTGGACCGTCGCCGGGGCATCCGGAGAAATCAACCACCACCGGAACCCCCAACTTTTCCGCGAGCAAAATGGTCCTGCGGCTGACTTCCTGATTCTGACGCGCGAGCTCCCGATCGGGGTGGAGCGGGTTGCCGTGGCAACTCAGGGCGCTGATGGTGAAGCCGTGTCCGTCGAGCGTCTTGCGGAAATCCGCAAGCGCCTCGGACTCCTCCAGCATCGCGAGTTTGCAGTGGGCGTCGCCGGGGTAGTTGCCCGTTCCCAGCTCAACCGTATCAATACGATGGCGCTCGAGCTTGTTCAAGACCTCTTCCAAGGGAAGTTGGGACAGCAGAGGGGTGAAGACGCCGACTCTCAAGTGGACAAGACTACCAGTTGCGATGCGAGGTTCGCAAACGTCGAGGCCATCCTCGAGGTCTCCCCATACTGCCAGGACACGCTGACTTAAAGGAGTCGCGCGTGGATTTGAAAATCGGTTGCCGGCCGCGGCTTATCCGATGCCGAGCGCTTTGGCGGCCTTGCGCAGGTCGGCTCGCTTGACCCAGAGCATCCCCCCGTAACGGTTGGAGCCAGAGCAAAACGCCTGTACTGAAGTGACATTGATTTTGGCATGGGCCAGTCGGCCCACGAAGTCCGCGACGGCGCCGGGTCGGTCTTCTCCCTGGACCAAAAAACCGCTCTTCCTCGCGCTCAGTTTGAACCGCGCGCCCTTGGCGGCCCGGACCAAGAGGGCGCTATCCTCCGGGATGAGGTCGAGTTGCGATCGCCGGGCCCCGTGGGGAAAGGCAGAGATCCCAATCAGATTGACGCCCGCCTCCCGCAGGATGCTCAGAATGTGCGCGCCCTCGCCGGGCTTATCAGGCACGCTCATGTAGTAGTAGTCGATCCGTCTGATTTCGTCCGCCATGATCGGGTCCTCCAGCAGAATGGTAAGCCTTGGTTGGGCCGAGTTCAAGAGGGCCGCATCCGGAAATTCCTGGCCTGGCGGGTGTACACTCGAATCGACGAGGAGGAGTCTGGTGATTCTGTGCGATTTATGCGGCCAAGCTAGCGAGTGCTTCCAAAGAGAGATCGACGGCAAGGAATTCGACATCTGCGGGGACTGCTGGCGGCCGCTCGAAGAGAAGCTGAAAGGTAAAGGACGAGTGAAAAGAAAACGCGAGACGGTTCTGCTGCCGCCACTCAGCGCACCCGAACCGGAGGAGCCAAAGACACCGCCGGGGCTGCCGCCAAAGATCTTTGGTGCGGACCCGAACGGTCACGTCTTCCGCGCCACCATCAGGTAAAGCTTGGGTTCGTCCCAATATGTGACTACCTTGAGGCCGAGTGGCTGGACGAGGGCCTGGAATTCCCCGCGACCGGGGAGGGATTCGATGAACAGGTCGCCGGCAGCGCGCAGTTTCTCGACAAAACCGCGGCCTTCCGGGTGACTGACGATGAGACGCCCGCGCGGCCTGAGCGCGCTTGCCACGTTGGCACAGGCGGCCAGTTTATCCGCGATGTTGCCATACATCGCGTTCATGAAGACGATATCGACACTAGCGGCTTTCAGGGGAAGCCGCACGATGTCGCACTGAACAACCCGCACCAACGGATTCTTCGTGTGCACGTGCGCGAGCATTTGATCGGCCAGATCACAGGCAAGCACTAACGATGGGCGATACGACTGAATCAGCGGAAGAAGCACGCCCGCGCCGGTACCCACATCGAGCACCACGTCATCGCGATGCAATCCGGACGCGGCGACGATCCTGCGCAAGCGATCCATGACGGCTTGCGGTTGGGGGACATCGAAGACGTCCGCCAGCCGGTTGAAATACTCCCTTTGATGGGCGGCGATTTCCAGCCATCGGCGCTCGTTCGACACCCACCATTTTGATTCAAAAACACTCGAGTGTGCAGTAGCGCCCACTGATCGTACTGGTGCGCAACGGGCTTGAGCGCTCATGGGGCGCTCCTCTGGCCGCATTCGGGGACTCGCGGGCGAAACTTGATACGCTCGAAGGTGAGGTGGTGATCCGAGCGCCGTCACGTTGCGACGGATATCCGTGGCGGAGCCGCCTCGTGTGGCATGAGCGGAAATGACAAGCCTGCTGGCAAGCACCCTGCCGAGCTTAAGATGCAATTGCAGGCGACGGGCGTCTTCGCGCTCGAGACGCCGCCGTTGGTAGTTTCCATTCGGCACCGGCTGGCGTCGGCATTCGGAGGGTTGCTGGCGACAGTTTTCCTGTTCGCATACCTCGGGTTGATACCGCTCGCCGCCTGGGGCGTCTATCGTTTGAATGCGAAAATCACTCTGGCTTCCGCGGTCCGTCCAATTGGTCTTTCTCTGGTTGGTTGCCTGTTGATCCTCTCGTTGGTGAAGCCGTTGGTAGCTCGCCCGGGCCGAGTTGCGGAGCCCCATCGGCTGGACCCAGAGAAGCAGCCGCTGCTGTTTAGGTTTGTGAAGGAACTCGCCAGCCGGGGTCAAATGCCCGAGCCGTCACACCTTGCCGTCGACTGGAGTGTCAATTGCTATTGTGTCTTCGCCGGCGGCATCACCGGTATCTTCCGCCGCGACTTCGACCTGGTGATCGGACTGTCCCTGGTGTCGGGGCTGAGTCTGGACCAGCTGGCCGGAGTACTGGCCCACGAACTAGGCCACGTCGCCCACAGATCGGCCATGTGGTCGAGCCGCTTGATGTGGAACGTCGAGGCCTGGTTTTCGCGGGTTACCGGCGAGCCGGATCGATTCGACCTCGCCATCCGCGATTCGCTGAAGGCAGCCGGACCGGCCTCAAAGCTCCTGCTCGAATGCGCTCAATGGCTCGTTGCACCGGGCCGGGGAGTGTTACGGTTGCTGCGGTTGGTCGAAGGCGCCGTCAGTTCGGGCTTCCTGCGCCGCATGGAGATCGAAGCCGACCGTTACCAGGTGAGGGTAGCTGGTACGGAGGCCTTCCTCGCGACCATCCTCGAGACGAACCTGCTTGCGGTAGCTTCCCAACGGGCAGTCGTGGATCTCAGCCGGATGTGGCAGCGGCGCAGGCTGGTCGATGACTTTCCGGGGCTGATCGCTTCGCTTCGGCGCGGTTATTCGGCCGCCTTCGTCGAGCGGCTCCGGGCGGGCATGGAGAAAAGCGGGAACAGGATATTCAGCTTGCATCCCTGCGACAGGGATCGGATGGCCTTCGCGCGGGCTCAAGCGACACGGGGCTTGCTGACCCCGGGACTGCCGGCGGCCGCTCTGTTTGCGGATTACCAAGAACTCTGCCGCCAGGTGACCCTCGATTATTACGATCGGGATCTTCGCCTGGAGCGGGAAGGCTGTAATCTGGTTCCGCTCGCAAACGTCCTCGATGAACGGAAGGCCGGCCTTTAGCGGCCTGTCTACGTTCCGCATTGCCGACCCGAGTTCGCCACACGCCTCTTACGCCCAAGCTCTATGAGTTGGCGCTCGAGCTCGACCATGATGCCCTCATCGTGGGGTCGAGCCTGATTTCCAGGCGCGGCGATTTCGTCGCCGAGTCGACCGATCGGGTTCGCTCCGCAATCTTTGAGCGTCCTTTCGGGGATGATCGTCGAGCGCCGCCAGGGTGATCAGAAGCGTCGAGCCAGCCGACAGAGGCAGGCCAACTTTGCAATCGGCCTGAGGTTTTTTTGACTCCGGACAGGCCACCTCGGGCCCGGGCGCGAGCAGCCCCGGCGCGCGCGGCGTCGTCCGACAGCAAGATAACCGAGAAGGCCATTGAACCGAGTGCCCCGCGGCCCAAGGCTTCGGCCATCTGGCGCGTTTCAATCGCCCCTCGGCCGGAGTCCAGAAGCGTGACGTAGACAGATGAAGGGTGCGCCAATCGGGCGGCATCTTGCGCAGCTCATATCATGGGCGGCTCATGGGCGGGGAGAGTTGACCGGCACCTGGATCTTCGCAGGCGCAAATCCTATACTTGCCTCGAACCTCCCGACGGACC
>JAGWQP010000180.1 GCA_028876805.1 Acidobacteriota bacterium
GGATTTTCTCATCGCCAGCGTGACGGCCGGCGCTTGCCATCTCGACGCGCAGCCCCGAGTCGGAGCGCGGGCCATCGACCTGCATCATCACTTCGTCTCGCCGGCTTATGTCAAGGCCTTGGCCGCGAAGGAAGGCCATCACATGGCTGGCTACACTACCTGGTTTGCGCTGGATCGGCTCAAGGTCTACACGCCCGCCAAGGACATCGAGGACATGGACCGGGATGGCGTTGCCGCTTCGATCCTTTCCTGCACCTCACCGGGGGTGTGGTTTGGAAAGCCGGACGAGGCCCGTCGCCTGGCGCGCGAGATGAACGAGTTCGCTGCCAAGGCGATCTCCGATCATAAAGGCCGGCTCGGCCTGTTTGCGGTCCTGCCGCTGCCTACCATCGAAGACAGTCTGCGCGAAATCGAGTACGCCTTCGACAGGCTGAAGGCGGACGGCGTCGGCCTGCTGACGAGCTATGGCAACCGCTGGTTGGGGGACTCGACATTTCGTCCGGTTCTCGACGAGCTCAACCGGCGGGGCGCGGTGGTTTACACGCATCCCATCGATGCCTCCTGCTGCCAGGACATCCAGCCGGAGGTGAATCCTCCGACCATCGAATACAATACCGATACCAGCCGGACGATTTTCAGCCTGATCGTGGGCGACGCCGCTACGCGTTATTCGAACATTCGTTTCATCTTTTCCCATGCCGGGGGAACGATGCCGTCGCTGGTTGAGCGCTTCGGAATCGGCGCGCCCGATACGATCGCCGACAACCTGGCCCGCCCGGCGGAGCCGAACTCCCGGCTCTCTCATCTGCGCCGTTTCTACTATGATACGGCGCAGTCCACTAACCCCGTACAAATGCAAGGCCTGAAACTGATCGTGGGAGCGTCGCAAATCGTGTTCGGAACCGACTACCCGTTCGGTTCAGCGGCCAAACACCTCGCGGGCCTAGAAAAATGCGGTTTCACAGCCGCCGAACTCCGGGGCATTTACCGGGAAAATGCCGGCCGTTTATTGCCGAAATTGCAGGCCGTGTGATCGCAAGATATGAAATAAATCGTTGACAGATCTGCGCATCCGCCACTAATATCATGAGACAGACAAGGTTTTGAAGTAGTATGGCCGACGTGCCGCTTGTTCCCATTTCTTCGCACTGGGTCGTGCTGTTTGTTGCGCTTGGACTCGGGAATTTCCCGGCAATCGCCGCGTCGTGCGAGAGTCTGACCTCGTTGCCGTTATCCTCGGCGGCGGTTGTCCTGGCCGAACCGGTAGCCGCCGGCGGCTTCACGCCGGGCGGTGGAAGCGGAATCGCCGGCGAGCCGATGCGGGACCTTCCCGCGTTCTGCCGCGTGGCAGCCAAGTTGAGGCCGTCCGCCGACTCCGAGATCAACGTGGAAGTCTGGCTTCCGGCCTCATGGAATGGAAAGTATCTAGCCGTGGGCAATGGAGGCTGGGCCGGGTCGATCAATTACACCGCGATGGCCGAGGGCCTGCGCCGCGGCTTCGCCACCAGTTCCACCGACACGGGACACGCAAGCGATGTGACGAACGCCAGTTTCGCCTTGGGACACCTCGAAAAACTGATCGATTACGCCTACCGCTCGGAACACGAAATGACCGTCAAGGCCAAAGCGATCATCCAGGCATTCTATGGAGAAGCGCCGAAATACTCGTATTGGAGCGGATGCTCAGGCGGCGGCAAGCAGGCATTGGAGGAAGCGCAGCGCTTTCCCACCGATTATGACGGGATCATCGCCGGCGCTCCGGCCAACCGGATGGTCCATCTCCATGCCGGCTGGATCCGGCTCGCACAGGCGGTTCACAAGAGCGAAGACAGCTACATACCGCCCCAGAAGTACGCGCTGATCCACCAAGCCGTACTGGCTGCCTGCGATGCACTCGACGGGGTCGTCGACGGCTTGATCGAGAATCCGAAGCGCTGCAACTTCGACCCTCAGTTGCTGGCGTGCCCGAGTGGCGACGGCCCGTCGTGCCTGTCGGCGGCACAGGTCGAAGCGGCCCAACAAATCTACGCTCCGGCCCTGAACCCGCGGACGCGGAAGGAGATTTTACCGGGCTTGGAGCGGGGAAGCGAACTGGACTGGGGCACGCTAGCCGGACCGCTCCAGGACGGCTTGCCGGTAACTCGCGAGAGCGCGGTAGCGATCAACATGTTCAGGTACGTGATTTTCAAGGATCCGAGTTGGGATTTCCGAACTCTGATTCTGGATCGCGACTTGAGCATCGCCGAAAAGATGGATCACGGCTTGAACGAAGCCGCCAATCCAAATCTCAAGCCGTTCTTCGCACACAACGGTAAAATGCTGCTTTACCACGGCTGGGGCGATCAGGTTGTGCCTCCCAAGAACAGCATCAACTACTACGAGAGTGTGGTGAAGTCCGTGGGTGAGGCCAAGGCCGCGGATTCGATCCGCCTGTTTCTGGCGCCCGGAATGTCACACTGCGGCGGCGGCGCGGGGCCGAACAAGTTTGACACCATCAGCGCCATCGAGCAATGGGTGGAAAACGGGAAGGCGCCGGACCAACTGGTCGCCTCGCACAGCACCGATGGGAAAGTCGACCGGACGCGGCCGCTCTGTCCCTACCCGCAGTTCGCCCGCTACCAGGGCTCGGGCAGCA
>JAGWQP010000181.1 GCA_028876805.1 Acidobacteriota bacterium
ACGGGCCGGCCCTTCGGCGCCAGGTATTCCATGAGCTCGATTTTTTCGTTCCCCAGTTGCATGCGCGCCGCTCGGATTCGCACTCCAAAAACGCCTTCCAAGTGTTCATATCCCGCGCCGGCCACTTCGTATTCCGAGATCTTCTGGAAATTCAGCACCTTCGAATAAAAGTCGACGGCCCGGTCCAGATCGGAGACCGTGATGGAGACGGAATCGACCACTGGCGCCGCGGCGAGCGCCGAGGCCAACAGAACCGCGACCGTCAGGGAGCGGAGTAAACGCCGCATGTCAGTTCATCCTCTCCGTCAGGTGATCGCCGACGCGCAGCGCATTGGCCATGATGGTCAAGGCCGGGTTGACCGCAGCGCTCGAAGGGAAAAAACTCCCGTCGACGACATACAGGTTGTCCACCTCGTGTGCTTTGCAGTTGCGATCGAGCGCCGACCGCATCGGATCGTCGCCGAACCGGATCGTCCCATTCTGGTGCGCCACGCCCGCCAGCGGAATCCGCTGCCCCACGTACAGGTTGCGGCTGAAGAGGCCCTGGTGGCATTCGTGGCCGTGCACCGGGCAGGCCGTCTGTTGCTTCATGAGGTCCTTCAGCTTGGCGATCAGCCGCTTGTGGCCCTCCTCGTTGTTCGGCCGGTAACTCAGCACGATTTCGCCACTGCGATTGAGCGTGACCCGATTTTCGGGATCGGGCAGGTCTTCGGAGGTCAGCCAGAAGTCCAGTGAATGGTTAGCCATCAGATCCAGCGTGAATCCTGGTGCAATTGCAGGTGCGCCAGCGCTGAGCGTAACGCCGTCCAGCTTCCCGACAAACGAAATGTGTCCCATCGGGTACTGCCATTCCGGCGCGCCGAAATAGAAATCATTCACCGAAAGCGTCTTCTGAAACACCGTCAGGTTCGGGCACTTCGACACGGCCATCAGGACCGAATTGACGTGGCCCATGTAGTGCCGGCCTACGACGTCCGAGCCGTTCGCCAAGCCGTTCGGATGTTTGTCATTGGCAGACCGCAACAGCAATGCCGCCGAATTGATGGCACCGCACGAAACCACCACGACATCGGCAGAGAACTCCTGGACCGCACCGTCCTTGCGGACGAGTACCTTTTTCACTTCGCGGCCGGATGGATCAGTCTCCAGGCGCTCCACGTATGCATCGGTCATCAACGAAACATTCGGATGCTCCAGCGCCGGATCCACGCCCAGCACCTGCGCATCGGACTTGGCATACACCAGGCAGGGAAATCCGTCGCACGTGTTGCACCGGATGCATTTGCTCGCATGCGGATTCTTCTCGTTCAACATCACACCGATGGGAGTGTGAAATGGTTTCAGGCCCATGCGCGCGAAGTCCTCGCTTAATTGCTGAATGCGCGATTCGTGACTCACCGCCGGAAACGGATACGGGCATTTCGACCACGGCTCGGTCGGATCTTCGCCGCGATTTCCGTGCACTTGATAGATGTGCTCGGCCGCGTTGTAGTATGGCTCCAGCTCGTCATAGGAAATCGGCCAGGCCGGAGAGAGACCGCCGTGGTGGCGGATCTCGCCGAAATCCTCCTTGCGCAGTCGGAACAATGCCGCGCCGTAAAACTTCGTGTTGCCGCCGACGTAGTAATTCGTGTGCGGGTGCAGTTCTTTCCCATCACGATCCCGCCAGACCTCTTTGGTGTTGTACTTGGCCTCGACGTTGACCGCCCGCGTGCTCCAGTTATCCTTCTCGCGCGGCACATAGCCGCCTCGTTCCAGGATCAGGATCTTCTTGCCGGTGGGGGCCAGCTTGCGGGCCAGGGTCCCGCCGCCGGCGCCCGTTCCAATGATGATGACGTCGTAGCGCATTAGTTCAGAGCTCCGTAATTGCATCGGAAGATGCAGCGTTGTTCGTTGTGGTGGTGCAGCTTGGCGCAGAACACCCGGTGCGCGCCCCGCCGCGAAACGTACACACGAGCTGCCAAAAGCATGCCCAGAACCGGCGCCGTGAAGTAAACCCAGAGTGCCTGAAAGCTGGCGGCCCAAACCGACGAACCCAGCGTCCGCGCCGGGTTCATGCTCATGCCGGAAAGCGGTGCTTCGATCGAGATGTACGTGGCCACCAGCGTTCCTGCAATCACTGGCGTCCATCGGGTCAGGCGTTTGGAGTTGGAGAACGTCAGCACCGTAGTGATCATTAGAAACGAGATGGCAAATTCCGCACCGAACGCGATCCACGGTCCAGTTGGACCTGGCATCGTAGCCGCGTAGTTGACCGCGGGATGTCCGAGCGCCGCGCCTAGCATCAGACTCGCCGCACCTACGCCAGCGATACCGCCCGCGAACTGGGCCAGTATATAGAAAAATGCGTCCCGCGCTTCAATCTTGCCGAGCG
>JAGWQP010000182.1 GCA_028876805.1 Acidobacteriota bacterium
CTGGAACTGGCCATCCGGAACGAGACCGACCGGTTCACCCTGGCCATGGACGCCATCGACCGCATCCCCCGCTTGCGCGTCACCGCGGCCGGCGTTCGCGACGAGTTCGCCAACCAGCGGATCGCCTGCCAGCAGTACGCGTGCCGGTACGGCATCGACCGGCCCGACATCACCGCGTGGAAGTGGCCATTCTGAGCCATTCCAGGAGCGAATGGCCGTCCGTAACCGAAACCGAACAACTGATGACAGCATAAGGAGCCGCGAATGACTGCAAGGGCACCCTCATCTCGACCGAGGACAGCAGGGGTGTGGTGTGGGGAGATACCCACCAACGAGGAGTTGATGATCGCCCGCCACGCCGCGGCAATCACCAGCGCGACAGTGCAGCGGGAGCGAGTCTACGAGGATGCCGCCGTCAGGCGAAATGCGTCCTCTTCGTAGTCACAATGGGAAGTTTCAGCTGGAGGTACAAGCATGGCAAGGACCATGAGAGCGGCGGTGGTGCATGAATTCGGCAAGCCTCTACGGATCGAGGAGGTTCCGGTCCCGACACCTGGTGAGGGCGAGGTCCTGATCAAAGTGATGGCAAACGGCGTGTGTCACACCGACCTCCACGCGGCCAATGGCGACTGGATAGTCAAGCCCATCCCCCCCTTTATCCCAGGTCACGAGGGTGTGGGAGTCATCGCGGCGGTCGGTCCTGGCGTCACTAGATTTAAGGAGGGAGATCCCGCCGGGGTGGCCTGGCTGCATGACGCTTGTGGCTGGTGTGAGTACTGCCGCACAGGGTGGGATGCACTTTGTTGCCACCAGCGCAACACTGGCTTCAACGTTAATGGCAGCTTTGCCGAGTACGTGATTGGGTCTGCCCCTTATGTCGGACGGTTACCCAATGATCCGAGCTTTGCGGCCATGGCGCCGATACTTTGCGCCGGCGTTACCACCTACAAGGGCATCAAGGAGACCGAAGCGAAGCCAGGCGAGTGGATCCTCATATCCGGCGTTGGCGGCCTGGGCCAGCTGGCCATCGAATATGCCAAGGCGATGGGCTTGCACGTCGCGGCTGTGGACGTGAGCGAAAAAAGTTGGAGCTGGCGCGCGCGTCTGGCGCCGAGGTGACGGTGAACGCGCTGCTATCGGATGCTCCGGCACAGGTCGTGAGGCAAACCGGCGGCGGGACGCATGGGGCACTGGTAACGGCCCCGTCGATTCCGGCTTTCCACCAAGCGATCCATATGGTGCGACGCAAGGGCACGGTAGCTCTTGTCGGCCTGCCGTCGGGCGAATTCCCAACCCCCATTTTCGAGGTTGTTCTCGGCCGCATCACGATACGCGGATCGATTGTGGGCGGCCGCCAGGACCTCGAGGAAGCGATCGAGTTCGCCGCCGAAGGGAAGGTTCATTCCCATTACCACGAGATAAAGCTCCAAGACATCAACCAGGTGTTCAGCGACATGAAAGCCGGGAAACTCGATGGCCGGATGGTCATGACGTCTTTCTAAAGGTAGTGGTACACCCAGCCAGTCAACAACGTCGGGGACGGCAAGGCGGTACGAAAATAAATGTTAAAAGCGCGCGCGTCGACATGAATGTCCTGGTATTTAATGCCGGTTCTTCCTCTCTAAAGTTTGGACTTTTCCAATGCGCTGGCACACCGCGGCCGATCGTTGTTGGCGCCGCGCGAGACATTGACAAGCGTCGTAGCCGGCTCCTTGCACACGACGACAACGGCTCAGTCATATTTGAAGATGCCGGCGCTGAGGACCTGGAAGGCGCTTCCCGTCAAATAATCGCGAAGTTGCAAGAAGGCGGGTATCCGACGCCCGATGTGGTTGGCCACCGTATTGTGCACGGCGGACCCGAGGTCTTAGACCATTGCCTCATCGATGACTCAGTGATGCGCAAGCTTGAAGACGCGACGGCGTTTGCGCCGTTGCACGGACGCCCGGCCCTTTCAATCGTAAAGATCGCTCAGGCGGCCTACCGAGTGCCGCATGTGGCGTGCCTGGATACTGTCTTCCACCGAAGCATGCCTGCGATGGCACGCCGGTCTCCATTGCCGTCTGAGTTTGCGGCACGTGGCCTGCATCGGTACGGTTTCCATGGTCTCAGCTGCGAGTCAATCGTGCGGCAACTTGGTGAACGGGTGCCGTCCCGGTTGATCGTTGCGCATCTCGGAAGCGGGGCGAGTGTGACGGCGATCAAGGAGGGCCGATCGGTCGACAATAGTATGGGTCTCACGCCAACTGGCGGAGTGATGATGGCGACACGCTGCGGCGATCTAGATCCGGGACTTTTAGTCTACCTAGTGCGCCTCGGTTATGAGGCCCAGCGGCTCGAAGAACTGCTCGATAAGGAAAGTGGACTCGCCGGTGTTTCCGGATTGGCCGGCGATCTCAAAACTTTGACAGCCTCAAACACCGATAACGCTCGGCTCGCAATTAGCATGTTCTGTTATTCGGTTAGTAAAGCTATTGCGGCGATGGCAGTGGCGCTGGGCGGCCTTGATTTACTGGTCTTTGCAGGCGGGATTGGGGAGCACGATGAAAGAGTGCGTTCTCAAATCGTTTCGCAACTTTCGTGGATTGGCCGCTTCGGGCAGACAGTACTGTCCGCGCAGGAAGAGGTCGTTATTGCAAGACATGCGGCATATTTAGCGCGATGAGCCAATAGGCGGACGGGCCTATATAATATTTTTTCTTTCAATCAAGGGTGCGCGTACGGGCAGTAAGCGGGGAC
>JAGWQP010000183.1 GCA_028876805.1 Acidobacteriota bacterium
TGGATCAGTTATTTCCGCAGTATCCGAAATAGCATAAACAGCCATCCGTTTTTTCCTTTCAAGAGCTTCTCCTCAGAGGAGAACACTGTTCCTATTTTCTGCGACCCCATCGTCGTCACCTCTCTCTCTGTACGATAGCCCATTTCTTGCAGGCCGACTAGAATAATCTTGCTGTTTTGCGGTAGCTTCCTGGGGGCACTCCCTTTCCCGTTCGTATGCTCTGTACCAAGGCCAAACCCGAGCCACGTGCCCTGCAACTTCCCGCCGTGGCAGACCGTGTATTACCATTGGCGTCAGGTTTGCCGCACGGGCCTTTGGACCCTTCTCTATCGGGCACTGCGCGAGGCGGAGCGACGCCGCGTCGGCAGGGACCCACATCCAAGTGCGGCCATTATGGACGCTGCATCCGCGTGAAAACTGTCGAGGAGTCTGGTCGTATCCGCGGCTATGATGCTCACAAATGCGTCAAAGGCCGGAAGCGCCATCTCTTGGTGGATACTCTGGGTTTGCCCCTCTCCATTTATGTCACGTTATGTCACGCCAGCCAACGTGCACGACACGTTTGGCGCGCGCTGCCTGCTGGCAGGACTCAAATACTTTGTCCCGCGACTCACCAAGATCTGGGCGGACCAGGCCTATCAAGGGCATGAGTTTGCCGACTGGTGTATGGCTACGGGCAACTGGGACCTCGAAGTGGTGAAGCGTGCTCCTGGGGTGCGCGGCTGGAGCCAGCAGCCTCGCAGGTGGATTGTGGAACGAACATTCGCCTGGTTGCTCCGTAACCGGCGGCTGGTCGTGGACTATGAGCGTAACGTGCAGACCAGCGAAACACTCATCGAGGTCGCGATGGTTCGTCTCCTGTTGGCACGCCTAGGGCATCGTCCCTGATGACGTGCCAATCAGGCTGTCAGCATCGTGGCATTTCCTCGACAGCCTAAGGAAAGTCTCGTAGCGACGGCGGCGCCGTAGGCATCGACAGCGCTGCCAAAGGAAGCCCGCGCCGAAGATGTCCGGCAGTTGGCGGAATCAGCCACGGTAGGGGCGGAAGAAGGCGCGCAGTTCCTCCGCGTAGAACTCGGGCACTTCAAGCGGCGCGAAGTGCCCGCCGCGCGGGGCCTGCGTGAGCCGAACGAGGTTGGTGGTGCGCTCCAGCCACGTCCGCGGCGCCCGGCTGATGTTGCCGGGGAACAGCGTGAAGCCGGAGGGGACCTCTACTCGGCGGGCCTGCTGCGCGGCCGGGATCTCGGCGTTCGCGCGATACATCCGCATGGATGAGCCGATCGTCTCGGTGAGCCAGTAGATCGTGACGTTGGTCAGGATCTCGTCCATCGTGAAGGACCGCCCGATGTCGCCGCCGCAGTCGCTCCATGCCCGCAGCTTCTCGACGATCCACGCGGCCAGCCCTGCCGGGGAGTCGGTGAGCCCGGCCGCCGCGGTCTGCGGCTTGGTGCGATGCATCGCGGCGTAGGCGCCCTCGGCCGCGCCCCAGGCCGCCATGTCCGCCATCCA
>JAGWQP010000013.1 GCA_028876805.1 Acidobacteriota bacterium
CATTGGCAGTCTCGAAGGCACGGCGCAATCCGTCCGGGTCGGCAGGCGAGAGCTTGACTGTGACGGCGAGTCGCGTAATCGAAGTGTAGAACAAGACCAGCTTCAAGTTAACCGCCTGAAAGGCGGTGGTATCAGACCGGGAATTTAGATCGTGAACCCCGAATCGGTACATTCGGTACAATCCCCTGTGGAGCCAAATGCACAATCTGAAGACGCTGATTCGCGAAGTGCCGGACTTTCCTAAGCCGGGTATCCTCTTTTACGACATCACGACCTTAATCAAGGATGCGTGCGGGTTTCGCGCCGTCATTGATGGCCTAAAGGACCATTACCGGGGCTCGAAGGTCGACACGGTTCTGGGAATCGAAGCGCGCGGGTTTATTTTCGCTCCGGCATTGGCCTACGCCCTCGGCGCGGGGTTTGTGCCGGTACGCAAGCCGAAGAAACTGCCGGCCGAACGAGTGACGGTCACCTACGCGCTCGAGTATGGCACCGACAGCCTGGAAATGCATAAGGACGCTGTCGGGCACGGCCAACGGGTTCTAATTGTGGACGATTTGCTGGCCACCGGCGGGACGGCTGCCGCGGCGGCCCACATGGTCAGCGATGTGGGCGGCGTGGTGTCGGGCATCGGCTTCGTGGTCGAGCTGACCTTCCTCAAGGGACGACAGAGACTCGCCGGCCACGACGTCTTCTCGCTCATTCAGTACGATAAATGAGCGCAAGGGCGACCTCCGCACGGCGGGCGCGCGTGCGTGCGCTGGCGAAGGTCAATCTCGACCTACGGGTCCTCGGCCGGCGGCAGGACGGGTTCCATGAGCTGCGGACCATCTTTCAGACCATCTCGCTTGCCGACACCTTGGACATCGCGTTCACGCCCGGACGGCGGTCGTCGATCGAGATCGAGGACGCACTCGAGATTCCCGACAACCTCGCGGTGCGTGCGGCGCGGCTGACGCTTGAGACGCTACAGGTCGAGGGAAAAGTGGAGATGCGGCTTACCAAGCGCATTCCCATGGGTGCCGGCCTGGGCGGCGGATCAAGCGACGCGGCTGCCGTGCTGCTGGCGCTGCCCGTGCTAGCGGGGCGTCGGGTGGCGGCGCCGCGACTCTGCGAGATGGCGTCCGAACTCGGCAGCGATGTCCCCTTCTTCTTACTCGGCGGCAGGGCGGCCGGCATCGGCCGCGGCCAGGAGCTATTCCCGCTGCCGGAGGCAGCGGCTCGGACCGGAGTTCTGGTGGTGCCGGGGGTCCCCGTCTCGACCGCCCAAGCCTATCGCTGGTTGAGCGCTCATTTGACAACCGAATCTCAACAAAATAAAATATTTAGTTTCATAGCACAGGCTTGGGCCCAGGGTGCCGGCGAAGCCGGCTGTAACGATTTTGAAGCCGTTGTCTTCCGGCACCTTCCGCAGTTGGCCGCGCTGAAGAAGCGGCTCGAACGGGCTGGCGCCTCCCCCGCATTGATGACGGGCAGCGGCTCGGCAATTTTTGGGTTATTCCGGACGGGCGCGCGAGCCAGGCGGGCCTTGGCCGCGTTAGAAGAGGAGAACGCTTTTCGGATTTCGCTCGTGAGCCGCGCACGCTATCGTGCGATGTGGTGGCGCGCTCTGAAGGAACACATCGCCGAAAGAATATGGCCTCCCCAAAGCCGATACGCGCCATGAGTCACAACCGCCTCACGGTCTTCACAGCGAATGCCAATCCCGCGCTGGCTCACGAGATTTGCGAGAATCTCGGAATCAAAATCGGCCGCGCGATGGTCCGGCAGTTCGCTGACGGCGAAACCTATTTGCAGATCCAGGAAAATGTTCGCGGGGCGGACGTGTTCGTCATCCAGTCGACATGCACGCCGGTCGACCGTCATCTGATGGAACTCCTGCTAATGATGGATGCGCTGAAGCGGGCGTCGGCGGGGCGCATCACGGCGGTGTTACCCTACTACGGATACGCCCGGCAAGACCGCAAGGACAAGCCGCGGGTTCCGATCTCGGCCAAACTGGTGGCGTCGCTGCTCGAACGCGCGGGGGCGGACCGGATTCTGGCGCTCGACCTGCACGCGGCGCCGATTCAAGGCTTCTTCGACGTTCCGGTGGACCACCTGTTCGCCATGCCGGTCCTGATCGAGTATTTCCGGGCGCAGAACATCCCGGATCTGAGCGTGGTTTCGCCCGACGCGGGCGGCGTGGAGCGTGCCCGGGCGTTTGCCAAGCGGCTGAATTCGCCGCTGGCTATCATTGATAAGCGACGCGAGGAGGCGAACGTCGCCGAAGTGATGAACGTCGTCGGCGACGTGGAGGGGCAGCACTGCCTGCTGGTGGACGATTTGATCGACACCGCCGGCACGCTGGTCAAGGGCGCCGAGGCGCTGCTGGCGAAGGGCGCGACCGGGGTTTCGGCGTGTGCCACTCACGCCGTGTTGTCTGGGGCTGCGCTCCAACGAATCGAGAGATCCCAGATCCGGGAAGTGGTTTTCACCAACTCGATTCCACTTTCCAAGGAAGCGCTGAAGTCGAAACGAATCAAGCAGCTGTCGATCGCCGCGCTGCTAGCGGATGCCATCCGCGCGATCAATGGCGAGACTTCGGTGAGCGGTTTGTTTGTGTAAGAGTGGTCGGTAGAGTTGACGGGCGCTCGAACCCACGTCAGCCCCGGTTGCGGGGCGATCGGACTTCGAACCCGTAAAGGAGATGTGAGGTGAGAAAAGAGATTACTGTCATTGCCGAGGTGCGTGATACGCGCGGCAAAAACGAGGCTCGCCGGACCCGCCGCGCGGGACAGATTCCGGCGGTTGTCTATGGAGCCTTCCAAGATCCGATCTCGGTCGCGGTCAATCCGCGGGAGATTCTCAAGATCGTCCACAGCAAAACCGGCTATAACACCATCTTCAATTTGAAGATTGCGGAGGGCGAAACGACGCCGGTCATGATCGTGGACCAGCAGGTGGATCCGATCAAGGGAACGCTGCTGCACGCCGACCTGAAGCGCATCGATCTTGCCAAGCGTATTCGCGTCAGCGTTCCAGTGCACACCACCGGCGAGCCGCATGGAGTCAAGGTGCAGGGAGGGCTACTCGAGGTCATCACGCGCGCCATTGAAATCGAATGCCTGCCGGACGAGATTCCGGAAGGGTTCATCGTGGACGTGACCGATCTCATGATCGGGCAGAGCCGGCGCGCTAGCGAGGTGGCGTTGAGCGGGTCAATGAGGCTCGTCAGCTCGCCCGAGTCGGTGATCGCACATGCGGTGGCGTTGCGCGCCGAAGAGGTCGCTGCGCCGGCTGAAGCGGTCGCGCCCGCCGCCGAAGGCGCAGCCACCCCGGCCGAACCCGAGGTCATCAAGAAAGGCAAGAAGGAAGAAGAAGGGCCCGCTGCCGACGAGAAGGAAAAGGACAAGGGCAAGAAGAAGTAGCCTGCCATGTTCCTGGTGGCCGGTCTGGGCAACCCGGGCGAGGAATATGCCGATACGCCGCATAACCTCGGGTTTCTGGTAGTCGACCGGTTGGCCGAACGGCATGGCATTCGCGTCACGCGGAAAGATTCTAAGGCGCTCGTCGGAGTGGGCGAAATCGACGGGCATCCGGTGATGCTGGCCAAGCCGCAGACATTTATGAACCTCAGCGGCACGTCGCTTGAGCCGTTGATGGGGAAGCACTCGATCCCCGTGGATCGCCTGGTGGTGATCTACGACGAGCTGGACTTGGGCTGGACGGCGTTGAAGATCAAGCCCAAAGGCTCGGCGGCTGGTCACAACGGCATGAAGTCGGTGATCGGCAGCCTCAAGACCAGCGCTATCGTGCGGGTGCGCCTGGGGATTCATCCCGGTCACCCGCTGGCGAGCGGGACGGATTATTTGCTGGCGCCGATCGGGCGCTCGCAAAGGAAGGAATTGGACGGCTTCATCGCCTATGCGGCTGATGCGGTTCGTTCGATAATCGCCGAGGGCGTCGAAAAGGCCATGACGACTTACAATCGTCGCGCCCCAGGCTCAAAAACAGAGGAAGCATGAGGATTTACGAAGAGTTATTCATCGCCAAGCCGGATGTGGCAGACGAGGAGGTGGATCAGTTTGTCGAGCAGTTGCGGACCCACCTCACCACGGCCGGCGCTACAGTTGACAAAATCGAAAAATGGGGCAAGCGAAGGCTGGCCTACAGAGTGGACAAGTACCGCGAAGGCACCTATGTGCTGCTCCAGTTCTCCGCGGGTCCGGAGACGGTTAAAGAGCTGGAACGCCGGCTGCGGGTGTCCGACCTGGTGATCAAGTTTTTGACGGTGCGAATCGATGAGACGCTCAAGCGGCTCGAGAAGCGGAAGCGGGATCGGGACAAGCGCGCCGCCAAGCGTGCCACCGCCGCCCCGCCGAGCGCGGCGGCGCCCGGCCAGCCCGGCCCGGCGCTCGATTCGCACCTAACCCCGGCCATGCCGGGCACACCGAGGGAGGGTTAAGCCATGCCGGAATCAAAAGGAAGACCTGGGAGCGCGGCGCAGCGCCCGACCGGCGGCGACAAAGCCGTCGCCACCGGCAAGAAACAGTACTTCCGGCGCAAGAAGGTGTGCCGGTTTTGCGTCGAGCGGATCGACGACATCAACTATAAGGACGTGAAGTTGCTGCACGCGTTTGTGGCGGAGCGCGGCAAGATCGTGCCACGCCGCATCTCGGGTGTGTGCGCGCCGCACCAGCGGCGGCTGGCGGACGCCATCAAGAAGGCGCGCAACATTGCGTTGCTGCCGTTCGCGGCGGCGTTCTAGGGCGGGAGGAATCCGAAGATGGAAGTCATTCTCAGAGAAGATGTCGAAAAACTCGGCAATCGGGGCGAGGTCGTCAAGGTGGCTGCAGGATATGCCCGCAATTTCCTGCTGCCGCGACGCCTGGCGGTGGCAGCCACCGACGCTAACCGCAAGATCGTCGAGCAGGAGCGGCAGGCGCACTTACGCAAGGAGGCCAAGCTGAAGAGCGAGGCCGCGGACCTCGGCCAGTTGCTCGGCGGCGTCAGCGTAACGATCGCGCAAAAGGCTGGCGAGAACGACCAGCTCTTCGGCTCCGTCACCGCCAAGGACGTAGCCGATGCCTTAGCGGCCAAGAATTTCACCATTGACCGCCGCAAGGTGCAGCTCGACGAACCGATCAAGCAGTTGGGCGAATATAAAGTGCCGCTGCGGCTGCATCGGGACGTAGTCATCGAAATCACCGTTACCGTAGTTAGGGAGGGGTAAGGAAATACCGCCCGGGTGCCGTCAGCGTTCTGAACCGTATAGAACTAAAGGAGTATGTTGTTGCTCCTCCCTGCTTCTCCCTCGTGTTAGGTAACCCTCGTCATTGCAATCGCTTGAAGCTGGAAATCGATCTGCCTGCGGCTGTTTCCAATCCTGCCCGAAAGTACTGATACCCAACAGCGGGTGGGTCGTCGGCCATCCGCACTCGGCTTAGAATGAGGCGAGGGAATGCAGATGCCGAGGACCTCGTGTTCGAGACCTAGGATGGGAGGCCCTGCTCATTCGGCCTCGAAAAGATCCGTGTGGGGCTCGATAGTTAGTGGCCTTGGCATCCGCAGCCAGGTTC
>JAGWQP010000184.1 GCA_028876805.1 Acidobacteriota bacterium
TCTGGGACTCCATGAAGTTTCAGTTCGTGCACTCTTTTGGCGGGTTCTCCGGAGCGCCACTCCAGACACCGCGTGAGGGATTCGCTTGGATTAAATCGATCGGTCCTCGCCCGTATTTCTGGGAGGTCCGAAAACGGGACTTGGACGGCAACTACTCAGAGTTTGAATAGAACCTGTCTCCAGCCCCCTCAACTTTCGTTTGCATGCTTTCGGAGATCAGACAGCTTCCTTGAAGATCCGTACGAAGGCGAAGCGATTCGATAGTATCATGTGGTGTATCGTGTGGGCCCCGGGGTTGCTTGTGTGGGATGGCTCGATGCGGTTTTGGCCGCTTTCTTGAAATGCGTTCTGGCTTGATCGAGTGCGGGCCATCCGTGAAGCCGGAAATGTCCGCCGGCAGCACAAGGCGCCAATCAAGCAGGTTCGTTGCGTACGCTAGTCACTGAGTCGATGCGACCGTCGGCGACCAGCGAGAACACAGAGGTGCCGCTCGCGAGCTCCTTGCCGGCGTCTCCCACTGCGGACCAGTCGGCGAGCACCATACCCTGACAATGCCGAATGTCGCCCTTGCGGTGAAGCCGGATCCCTCGCATGAAGCGCAGTGAGGCAGCGATATGAGCGGTCAGGTCGGCCTGGCCGTCGAGCAGGCTGAACCGATCGCGAAAGCGAATCCCGGGCGTGGTGATTTTGGAGAGCGCTTGCACGCGCTTGCCGTCTTGAGGTTCCGCCCACGCGGTGAACCATGCATCGACAAGCTCGGCTGCACCGGCGTGGGCCTCGTTCGCCACCACGTTTGCGAATAGCGAGAGCTGGAAGCGCCAGCCTTGCACGTGCTCGTCGCGCGCCGCGGCGTCGCCGAACTCATGCGCCAGATCGAGACGGGTACCGCCTGCCTCCTCATGGAGCCGGATGGTGACGCGCGAACTGCCGGGCGGGATCGGCTTGCCGCTCGCAAAGCCGTATGTGAACACAATTCGCTCGGGACTTTGAACTTCGACCACTTCGCCCAGCGTCTCGACCCCGTTCGGGTGACGAATGTAGACGGGGCCGCCTGGCCGGGCCTCGATGGTGGAGCCGGCGCCCCACCAGGAGGCCCAGCGTGCGGAATCGGTGAAAAATTGAAAGACGGTTTCACGGCTTGCCATGATGGTGACGGTGCGATCGAGCCGATAGGGCAACGTTGTCATAAACTCCTCACTTCTTCCTGGGCGGCCTTTTCTGCTGAGCTTGAGCGCGCTGGGGGCCGGGGCGCGGGCCGCGACGGGTTTCTTCGAGTTGGGCGGCGAGTTTCAGGCGCCAGAGCGCGTCGTCCCACATGCGCTCAAGCATTTCACCGAGCGCGCCTAGAGCCTCCCGGCGCGCGCGGTAGAAGCGGAATTGTTTTTCCCCGCGCGACTCCACCAACCCGGCTTCTTCGAGCGTCCTCAGCTGCAGCGAGACCGCCCCGAACGTGACGTCCGGCATGGCTCGATGAATCGCTCCGGCGGTCCGCTCCTCCCTCCAGACTAGGCGCAGAATTTCGCGCCGCCGCGGCGATGCCAGCGCCACCAGGACTGAAGGCTCAGGGGCCATGGGTGTAATTTAGAATAAACTAAATTAATAGTCAAGCGAAATTTTGCGCTTTCGGCGCTGGATTTAGAAGCCGTTGCCTTTGTGATTGACCAGGGCCAGGAACTCGTCGCGCGTCTTCTTGCTCTTGCGGAAGGAACCCAGCATGGCGCTGGTCATGGCCCCGGAGTGCTGTTTTTCCACTCCCCGCATCATCATACAGAAATGGCGGGCCTCGCAGATCACGCCCACTCCCACCGGGTCAATGGCGTCCTGAATGGTCTGCGCCACTTCCTGGGTCAGCCGCTCCTGAATCTGCAGGCGCCGCGCAAACACATCGACGATACGGGGAATCTTGCTCAGACCAATCACCCGGCTCTTGGGCAGGTAGGCCACGTGGATCTTGCCGAAAAACGGCAGCAGATGATGCTCGCACAGGCTGAAAAACTCGATGTCTTTGACGACCACCATCTCGTCGTACTTCACTTCGTACAAAGCGCCATTAATGATCTTTCGCACGTCGGTGCGGTAGCCGCTGGTCAGGAATTTGAGCGCCTGATCCACGCGTTCGGGCGTACGCAGAAGTCCGTCGCGCTCGAGGTCCTCTCCCAGGATGGACAAGATCTCTTTGACGAACGGAGCGATGGAGCGCTCCACGTTGGGAGACATCACCTTCACCACCGCTTTATTCGACTTCATCAGCCCTGATCTCAAAGGCATTTCGCGAGGTCTCCTGGATGCGGATGGTTTCCAGTTTTGGCCAGTCTCCAGCGAACACCGTGCTCCAGCTTCTTTTGAGTCTCCGGCAGATCTCCACTCCGAGATTTTCCGAGGTTGGAACCGTCCGGCGGAAAACCTCGACCTCGAGGTTGAGGTTGCGATGCTCCATCGGCTCGAGCACTTGCCGTCTCACTAGCTCATCCAGAATCGCCAGATCCACAGCCCGCCCCGAATGCGCTTCCAGGGGCCCGCGGGCGCTCACCTCGATCACGTAATTGTGACCATGACCATAGGGCTGCGCGCATTTCCCGTACAGGCGCCGGTTGGCCTCCTCACTGACGAGAGGCGTATAGAGCCGATGCGAAGCGGCGAACTGGTAGCGGCGGGTCACGCGAAACACATCACTCTCCCAGGTAATCCACGTACAGATCCGGTGTCTCATACAAACGGACCAGGCGCAGTTTGCGGCCCTGCCGGTTCAGCTGTGATTCCAGCCGCGACCAGATGTCGCGCGCGACATTTTCAGCCGTGGGGATCACCCGGTCAAACGGTGGCACTTCGTAGTTTAGGAAGCGATGGTCAAAGGGCTCAACCACCGTACGCTCCAGCACTTCCTTCAGCTCTTTCAGGTCCAGGACCATGCCGGTCACCGGGTCCGGCTGACCTTCCACACTCACTTCAAGCACATAGTTATGACCATGTCCATGCGGATTGGCGGCCATGCCGAACAGTCTCCGGTTCTCCTCGTCGGAGAGCTCGGGATTGCGGCAGATGTGGGAAGCTGAAAACTCGACCTTGCGGGTGACGACCATGGGTCCCTTTGTTGGACTCTTCGGCCCTATCCGGGGATACAATAGATTATAGTTTTTCGCCATGCAAACCGTCAAAATTAACCGGCTTCTGCGGGCGGCGATCGGTCTGCTCGCGGTGGCGTTGGTCTATGTGATCTACGCGGCTATTCACGAACCGATCGTGGAAGCGGGCGATAACGCGCCCGATTTCACCGTGACCACCGATGCCGGCCGGGCCGTTTCCCTATCCAAGTTTGGCGGCAAACTACTGGTCCTGAATTTTTGGGCTTCGTGGTGCCCGCCGTGCGTCGAAGAAACGCCCTCGTTGAGCGCCTTCGCACAGCAATACGCGGACAAGGGCGTAGTGGTTCTCGCCGTCAGCGTGGATAAGGATCCGGAGGCCTACCGCAAGTTTGTCGAGAAGTATCATCCCTCGTTCCTGACCGCTCGGGACCTGAAGATTCACGGCGACTACGGCACGTTCGTCTACCCGGAGAGCTACGTGATCGATGCATCGGGCAAGGTGCTCCGGAAATACGCCGAGGCCAAGAACTGGATGAACCCCGACCTGGTCTCCGACATCAACTCCCTCCTTTAGGCGTATGCGCTCGATAGCCGCCGTGTTAGCGTTCGTGGTTGGGCCCGCTTGCGTCTGGGGCCAACTGGCCGACGGCGTGCGCGTGTTGGTCGAGCAGAACGATCTGGCGACCGCCGAGCGCGCGGTCCGCGCGGCGCGCGCCAAGGGCGGGGCCACGCCGGAAGTAGCCGCCGCGATCTCCTGGCTAGGCCGTGGCGCGCTCGCTGCCCGACAGCTTGACCGAGCCGAAGCCTACGCCACCGAAGCCCGCAACCTGGCTCTACCGATGCTGGGCGTGCGGGGCATCGACGCCGACCCCTGGCTCGCCACGGCCGTCGGCGCTTCAATCGAAGTCCATGCGGGAGTGCTTGCGGCACGTGGCGAAATTCCTGAGGCTTTGGCCTTCCTCCGCCAGCAACTCAAGACGTGGACCGGCACATCCCTGACGGAACGCATCAGCAAGAACATCAATCTGCTCAACCTTGAAGGCAAGCCGGCGCCCGCTTTGGAAGGCGTCTCTCTTTTGGCGCTGCGGGGCCGCCCGGTTCTGCTGTTCTTCTGGGCTCATTGGTGTCCCGACTGCAAGGCCGATGTCCCCGTCATTGCGGCAGTCCAAAGGAGATTTGCGGCGCAGCGGTTGGCTTTAGTCGGTCCGACGCGGCTTTATGGATATGCGGCGGGAGGCGAGCCGGCGACGCCCCAGGCCGAGAGGCAGTACATCGAACTGATACGCCAGCACTACTATGCGCCTCTAGGCGCGTTTCCGGCGCCGGTCAGTCGCGCCAATTTCCAGACGTATGGTGCCAGCACGACTCCCACCATTGTCTTGCTGGACGGCGGCGGAATCGTGCGCTACTACCACCCGGGTGCAGTGACGGAAGCCGAATTATCCGCACGCGTTCAGGCCGTCCTGCGCTAGGCGGGGCGTCCCAGGATTTCCACGATTCGCTCGGCGTCATTCGGGACGACCACGGGCGCATTCGGGAAACTGGAGCGGATCCGGCTTCCGTCCGGTGCCTCGAGCGCGCCGGTATGATAGCGGTAGATGTAGTCGGGATCCTTCAACACGTTACCGGTCAGAACGGCCACAACGTCGGAGTCCGGAGCGATCACTTCGGCTGCGCTGAGCTTGCGGACTCCGGCTAAGGTTGAAGCCGAAGCCGGCTCGCAGCCGATCCCGCAGCGTCCGATCACCGCCTTGGCATCTGCGATTTCCTGCTCACTGACCCTCTCGACTACGCCTTCTGAAGTACGAACCTCATGCCGGGCCTTCGGCCACGACACCGGGTCGCCAATTTTGATGGCAGTCGCCAGCGTCTCCGGATGAGCGACCACAGGAAACTTACCGCGTTTCGGGCGGCGCATGAATTCGTAGAACGGCGCGGCTCCTTCAGCCTGAATGACCGCCAGCCGCGGCAAACGGTCGATCAGGCCCAGTTCCTTCATCTGGCGCAGCCCCTTGCCAAACGCCGCGGTGTTGCCGAGGTTGCCTCCGGGCAGCACGACCCAGTCCGGCACGCGCCAGTCCCGCTGGTCCATCAACTCCGTCATGATGGTCTTCTGCCCCTCGATACGAAACGGATTGATCGAATTGAGCAGGTAAATCCCCAGCCGCTCCGCCAGTTGCCGCACCAGCGCCAGGATCTGATCGAAGTTGGCCTCCACCTCAAGCGTGCGGGCGCCGTATTCGAGGGCCTGTGCCAGCTTGCCGTACGAGATGTTGCCGTGCGGGATAAAGATGATTGGCTGCAATCCCGCCGCGCTGGCATAGGCGGCCATGGAGGCCGACGTGTTGCCGGTGGAAACGCACGCCACGCGTGTCATCCCGAGCCGCAGAGCCTGCGCCGTCCCGCAAGTCATGCCGTTGTCTTTAAACGAACCGGTCGGGTTGAACCCCTGGTGCTTGAACACCAGGCGGTCCAGCCTTCCATACTGCGCGGCCTGCCGCGATTCGAGCAGGGGCGTGTTGCCCTCGCCGAGGGTCACCACGCACGAGTAGGAGGAGAGAAACGGAAGTAGCTCCCGGTAACGCCACACGCCGCTCTGATCGAGCGGCGCGTTGGAGGTGCGCCGCTCCCGCCACAGCCGGCGCAACATCGGCGCCGACTGCTCCGGGGGCTCGTACGCTGTTTCGAGCAGCCCCCCGCACTTCGGGCAGTTGTAGATCA